>JAYTHD010000263.1:0-10192 GCA_043732975.1 Verrucomicrobiota bacterium | reverse complement strand
CCGCCGACCAATTCGGAGACGAGATGGATGACGGAGGGGGACGAACTAGAGACCGGTTGCAACGCGCCCGCCGGCACCAGCGGCAGGAAGATCTTCCCGTCGCCGTTGGGCAGGTTGTTGTATTTGCCGGCCGCGATCTCCCACGCTTTGCCGACGAACGGATAATAGGCGCCGTTCGGCCAGTGGCTCTCGGTCGCGGTGCGCCCGTCGATGTGGACGAACACGCGGCCGGCTGGCGCGGGGTCCAGCAGGAACTTGCCATCCGCGCCGGTCACCGCGCGCAAGGTTTCCTCCGCGCCGTCCACCGTGATCGTCACGCCGGCGAGCGGATGGTTGCTGAACGAGCCATTGGGCAAGCGCACGAGTTCGGAGGCAAACACCTGCCCGGCGACCGCCGTCTTGGCCACGACAGTGACCGAGTGGGTCGTGTAGTTGTAGGCGAGCGAGCCGCCGGCCAGCCCGTCGCCGTTGGCGTCGAGAATCAGCCCGTTGAGGTCGCGGACACCGGCGGGATTGAAGGTGACGGCGACATTGGTGCCGGCGGGCACCGGTTCGAGCGCAAACAGGGTCACGGTGCGTCGGTCGGTGGCGAGTTCGACACGGCCGAGCAGCTTGCGGCCCGCGGCGGTGGCAAAGAACTGTTCCGTGCTGAGCACCGTGTCCGCCGCCAGGGGCGCGGAGAGCTGCAGGATGACCTCGCGGTTCACCGAGACGCCTTCCTCGTTGGCCAGCGGGGACAGTTCGCTCACCTTGGCAGGTGCCAGTTGGCGCAGGCGGAAGAAGCGCAGCGTGCGGCCAATCTCAACTTCAAAGGAGCGCTGGTCGCCGTCGCTAGTGAGTGGCGTGAGCACCGGCTGCCAGTTGGCGGGGGCCAGCCCGGCGGTGGTCTCCGCCAGCCAGACAGCCGGGCCGTTCGTCCAGACCAGGCGCAGGCGCGAGCCCGTCAGATGCTCGACAGCGAGGGAATTGGCTTGGGCCGCGGCCGTCACGGCGAGCAGCACGGCCAGGAGCAGGCGGGAAAAGATCAGGGCAGGATGGTGCATGGTCGATTGTCCTCAGGCGTCCACTTAGTGCAAGCAATGTGTAAATGGGTTGCCGGTTGGGACGCCCTGATGGCCAACTCGGCGATACTTGGATCCCCACTCGAAGGGCTTAGACTGTGTTTGCCCGCACGAGCGACAGACAGCCAAACATCAGCGGCAGCCAATTGCCGATTTGAAAACGCTAGCGCAAGGGTGATCCACCTACTCATGTAAGGTGTGACTGTACGGGCAGATCGTCCCGGGTCACGCCCCGAAAAAAGGAAACCTGCCTTGGGAAGGACAGGAGTGAGCGTTGGTTGATCGGGAAAGCTAAGTTCTTGGATTGGTAGCGCGCCCGTGAATCGAACCCGGCGGAAACGAATTGTCTAAGTTGGACCATGCCGTAGCAGAGCTCCCGGCAGCGTCACCCGACTGAGATCGCCTGCCGCCTTCTCTATTTCTCAGCGACCGTGGTGGGCTGCGCCGCGGCCGCGAGTGCTATCGACGCCCAAGCGGTGCCGGCGGTCGAAATGAACTGGTCCCGGCCGTACGGGAAGCCGCTTTCGAAATAGGGCTGTAGCCAAATAGAACGTGATCGCACGTGCCAGGTACCATCCTCCGCCTGGGTTCGGAGCAAAAAGTCGACGCCTTTCTGATATACTGGATCGGAGACAGACATGAGGCCGGCCGTACGGAGAGCATACAACACTTGTCCGGTAGCGTAGGCGTCGGACTCGGTGCCCGGTAATTGACTCCAGCCGCCATCGGCCCGCTGCATTGCCGCGAGAGCGCGAACGGTGCGTGTAGCCGCACCGGGACCCGCATTCCCCCATGCCAGGCCCAGCGCGTGGAACGTACGATCCTGTGTTGTCTCGGGCTTCGAGCGCTTGAGCCAACCGACCGCTCGAGCCACCGCCTGATCACATGTCACCTCGTCGCCCGCCGGCGCGTAGTGCTTAATCGCGTAGATGGCGAGCGCCGCCGCCTGGAACTCGCCGGCAGCCATCGGCGGCCGCCGGCTTTCGCTGGCCGGCCAGTGTCCCTGCGGCGACTGCATCGCCCTGATCACACGCACGACCGCGTCGGTATAGGGATTTCCCGGCACGCCATTCATGCCGAAGTCGAAGAGCTCCCAGGCCTTGCTGGCGATGGTGACGATTTCGAAGTCCATGATCCGCTCCGCCGACGGCATCATGGACGCGGGCAATTGCGGAATCTCGCGCGGGGCTTTAAGTCCGTGACCGCGAGCGATGGCAGCCGCGGCCGAGGGCAGGTCCTGCGAGTGACACGAATTGCATCCGCCGATGCGGATGAAGTTGTAGCTTTGCTTTTCGGTCATGGTCAGCGCCCTCTCCACGGCGTCCGGGATTGAGCGTCGGCGCGCATCGCCGCCGGGTGATAGCCGCGTTGGAGTTTCAGTCGGCTTTGGCGACACGCCCCCCAACAGGCGTGTGACTTCCGTGGGGCCGCGCTTGGCCGCGAGGTCGCGCGCGGTTTCGGCGTAGTCGCCGGTACAGCTCGTGTCCGCACCCTTCGCAAGCAACTGTCTCACCACCCCGGTGGGAATGGCATCCGAACTGGCAGCCAACATCAACGGCGAGTAGCCGCGGATGTTGCGAACGTTCACCTCCGCGCCGTGTTCGAGCAGCAGGCGCACGACTTTCTCGTTGCCCGCCGTGCCGGCGTTACCCAGCGCCGTCTCGTCGCGTTTGGTTCTGGCCAGCGCGTCGGCGCGATGGTCAATCAACAGCCGGACTGCCTCCGGGCTGCCCTGGGAGGCCGCCAACATTAGCGCTGTCTCGCCCGCGCTGTCCTTGGCATTGACGTTCGCCTTCGCAACAATCAAGACACGAAGGGCCTCCACGTCACCGCGGCCGGCTGCAGCCATGAGCGGCGTCCGTCCGTTGGCGGTTCGCAGATTCGGATCCGCCCCGTGCTCGAGCAGGAGCCGGAGAATCCCATGGCCATCGCCCAGCGAGGCCGCCTGATAGAGCGGCGTGCGGCCCGCGCCTTGCTTTGTGTTGACGCCAGCGCCGTGCGCCAGCAGCCAGCGCACCTTGGCTTCGTCGTGAATCGCCCAATGAAGTGGCGTGGATCCCAGCCGGTTGGTCGCATTGACATCCACGTGGGCTTCGAGGAGCCGTTTCATCGTGGCGATTGATCCGAAGCCGGCCGCGTGGTGTAGCAGCGTCGACTTCGCCGGATCCTTCGCCGTGAGCAGATCGGGACTCGCTGCCATCAGTTTTTCAACCATGTGACGTGGCGCCGAACGCACGGCACGGATCAAGGCGGCCAGCCTTGGCTCGATCGGTTTTGGAGGGGCCTCCGCCGCGACCTCGTTTCGGAACTCGGCGCCCTGATCGATCCAGGCGCGCAGCGTGCCGATATCCGTAGGAGAGAGCTCTCCGTCCGGCGGCATCCGCTCGCCGCCGTCACCATCTACCAGCTTTCGAATCAGTTTACTCTCCGCACTCCGGCCGGGAAGGATGACCGGGCCATAATCTCCACCGCGCAGCGCATTCTGCCGGCGGTCGAGCCGCAGGCCTGAGCCTGATTGCTGCGTATCATCGCCGTGACAGGAGTAGCAGTTCTGCGCGAGCAAAGGTTGGACTTCCTTAAGGTAATCCACTTTGCCGGACGCGGCAGGGGGAATCGGGGTCTCGGCGACCAAGGAAATCGACGAAGCCAGAAACACCCACAACACCTTTCTCATCCCATCTGCTCGAATCGAACCCGACGCTGGTAAATGATTATTCATAGCGAGAAAAGGCAATGGGGTCAAACATTGATTCTTTGACATTGTGACTTCAGGCGACGGGCAAACGCCGCCATTTCCGTGCCTTCCTCCGCCCGGCGCCAGAACCGGCGAATCCCCTGCGCGGCCGCCGCATACTTCAACCCTGGCACCTCCCGCACCACATCCGCCAATCGCCAACCAAGATACCGCGTCGCCACTGCCATCGTCCCGTCCCGTCCCGTCCCGATTCCTGAAGGTTATCCATCAAAACGAATGCGTGAATCTCCGTCCCGAAACGCTCCGGCAACTCGGCCACCCGCCCGAGAAACCGACGTCGATCCTCGTCGGTCCGATAAATCACCTCCCCGCCATTACCCCGACTCATTTTTGACCCCATTGCCTCTGCTTCTACAGCTTCAAGAACGCCACCAATTCCTCCGAACCGCATTCCGACGGCTGCCTTCCCTCCGGCAACCGAATCAACCGGCAAATCCGCTGACTTGCCAGCCTCTTCAGGACGCTTTCAGTCCAATCTTCACCAATTTTGTCACCACCAGGAAGGATCCACATTCTGCCAGATCGGCGATGGTCCTCGCCACGCGCAGCACACCGTCATAGGCGCGGGCGGAGAGATTCAGATCGGTCATCGCATGTTTCTCGTGCACCCAAGGCTTTGGCGCCCCTTCGCGTCCGATCGAATCCCCACCCAGTGGCGCCGTGGAATCCTGGTACGCCTCCCGAAACAACCCGGTCGATCGGATCGAGCGGACGATTTGGGTGGTCGCCCGTCCTTCGGGTGCCCGTCACATTTTTCGCGACGCGTCGAAACCATTTGCCCCCCCGAGCTGTCTCCGAGAAGGAAACCGTCAATTGTCTGGCGGCTAACTGTTAACATTGGTAGCTATGAAACGATTCAATGGATTCATCTGGGCCGCGGGTCTTGCCGCGGCGCTCGGCACGGCCGGCTTGCTCGGCCAGGACACCGCGGCAGGCGCTGACGCCACTGGCGGCAACGCCGGACGGCGCAATCGCGGAGGCGGCGCCGGCGGTCCCGGGGGTGGCGGTCCCGGCGGGGGCAATTTCGATCCCGCGCAATTCCGGCAACGCATGATGGATCGCTATCGCGAACAGCTGGCGATCAAGGATGACTCCGAGTGGAAGATCGTTCAGGAGCGCATCGAGAAGGTGAGCGATGCCCGCCGGGACATTCCCCGGGGCGGTGGCTTTGGCGGTGGACGCGGCGGCGGCCCCGGAGGTCCGGGCGGCCCGGGCGGCGGTGCGACCACCAGCCCGGAAGCCGAAGCGTTGCAAAAGGCCGTGGACGGCAACGCCAGCGCGGACGAAATCAAATCCAAGCTGGCCAACTATCGCGATGCCGTGAAACAGAAGGAAGCCAAGCTGGAGAAGGCGCAGGCCGGTCTCCGCGAAGTGCTGTCCAGCAAGCAGGAGGCCGCGGCCGTTCTCGCTGGTTTGCTCAAGTAGACCCGACTCAACCGCCCGCCCTTGACCTCCGAATCCATCATGGCCGCAGCCAACTCCAGCGCCCTCGACAAGTTGCTCGACGACATGGTCGCCGCCCGACAATTGGCCCCGGCCGACGCCCGGGCCCTGAGTCAGGAGGCCCAGGTCGACCCGACCGAGGCGGGAGTGCTGCGGTGGCTGGCGGGGGAATATCAGGTGCCGTTTAATTCGCTCGAGGAAATTGCGCCGGAGAAGGAACTCCTGGCGCTCTTTCCCGCGCGTATCCTCCTCAAGGAAGAACTCCTCCCCCTCGCCCGACACAACGGAACGATCGAGGTGGCCACCAGCCGGCTCTTCGCCACCCAGGGCATCGATACTCTCCGAACGCTGACCGGGCTGCGGGTCCAGCCCGTGCTCGCGCCGCGCGAGGCGATCGTGCGGGAAATGAAAAAGCGGCTGGGTGTCGGCGCCGATACCATCGACACCCTGGGTGAGGAAGAGTCCTTTCAAGTCGTCGATGAAGATGGCAGTGAGGACACGAATCTCGACAACGCCGCCGAAGACGCCTCGATCATCCGCTTCGTCAACCAGGTGTTTCGCGATGCCATTCAGTTGCGGGCTTCGGACATTCACTTGGAACCGTTTGAGGCGGAACTGCGGATCCGCTACCGGATCGACGGTGTGCTCCAGGAAGTGCCCGTGCCGGCGCAGATCAAACGCTTCCAGCCCGCCATCGTTTCGCGCGTCAAGATTCTCAGTCATCTGAACATTGCGGAAAAACGCCTGCCCCAGGACGGTCGCATCAAGATCCGGCTCGACGATGCGGAAGTCGACATCCGGGTGTCCGTGATTCCGATGCTCCACGGCGAGGCGGTCGTGATGCGCTTGCTCCGTCAGAATTCAACCCTGCGGGGCATGTCCGAACTGGGCATGGATGCCCGTGATCTGAAATCCTTCCGGCAGGTGCTCGGCCTGCCCCACGGTATCATTCTGGTGACCGGGCCGACCGGCAGTGGCAAAACCTCGACCCTGTATACGGCGCTCAATGAAATCAATGATGCGGTGCGCAAGATCATCACCATTGAGGATCCCATTGAGTATCAGCTGCGCGGGATCAACCAGATTCAAGTTTCCGAAAAATCCGGGCTGACCTTCGCCCGCGGTCTCCGCGCCATCCTGCGTCATGACCCGGATGTGCTACTGATCGGTGAAATTCGCGACCATGAGACGGCGCAGATCGCCGTGCAGGCTTCGCTGACCGGGCACTTGGTTTTCTCGACCCTGCACACCAACGATGCGCCGGGAGCGCTGACCCGGTTGGTGGACATGGGCGTCGAACCGTATCTGGTGGCCTCGTCGCTGGAGGCCGTCCTCGCGCAACGCCTCGTCCGGGTGCTCTGCCCCCACTGCAAGCAGCTCGATACGTCACCGTCCGCGGAGGCACTGCGGATTCAATTGAAATTTCCGCCCGAAGCCAGGATCTGCCGCGCCGTGGGCTGCCGGGAATGTCGTCAAACCGGCTACCACGGTCGGCGCGGCATTTTTGAATGGATGAAGAGCACGGCGGAGATCCGCCGGCTGATTTTGAAGAATTCTTCTTCCGGCGAGATTCGAGATGCCGCCAAGCGAAGTGGGCTGCGCGGGCTGGCTGAAGACGGCTGGCGGCTGGTGCGCGAAGGCCTGACGACTCCCGAAGAGGTTCTGCGTGTGACCAAGGACCAGGCGATGTCCGACGATGAAGGCCACGGGCAAAAGCAGGCGGCCGAGATCGTTGCCACCACCGCCGCCAGTGCCGATTGATCAGGGAGAGCCATGTCCTCATTTTCATATCGGGCACTGCAAGCCAACGGCGCGATCGTCGAGGGGTTGTTGGACGCCGGGAATCGCCACGAAGCCCTGCAGTCCCTCTCCGGGCTGGGTCTGCGCCCCATTCGGCTCGATGAAAAAGGCGGTTCCTCGCGGCCCGCCAAAGCTCCGGCGCCCAAGGCCAAGGCCGCGAAAGCGGTGAAGGGCGCGCCCACCGCCGCGGAAAAATCCGGCAATCCCGCCGACGCCGCGGGTTCCGGCAAAGGGTTGCGACTTTCGCTGGGGGGCGACAAAATCTCGGCCCGCGTCCTCGAGAACTTCACCCGCTTGCTCTCCAGCCTCCTGTCCGCCGGGGTGCCGCTGAGCAAGGCCATGACGATTCTGATCCGCGAGGCGGCCACTCCCGCCGCGGGCCTCCAGTGGCGCCAGGTGCATGATCGCGTGGTCGATGGTCTGGCGCTCGCCGAAGCCATGAGCCGTTCACCGAACACGTTTCCCCGAGTCTACGTGGCCATGGTGGAGGCGGGCGAAACAGGTGGATTTCTGGACGTCGTGCTGGCGCAGATTGCCGATTTTCAGGCGCGGGAGAAAGAGCTCAAATCCAAGGTGATGACCGCCTTGATGTACCCGGTGATCCTGCTGATTCTGGCACTCGCGGTGCTCATTTTCCTGCTGGTCTTCTTCATCCCGCGATTCCAGACGATCTTCACTGGTTTTGGGGCGAAGCTGCCCGTGCTCACCCAGATGATCGTCAGCACCAGCGAATTTCTGCGCAGTTACGGACTGTTCGCGGCCGTCGGACTGGTGATCGCATTCGTCGGCTTCCGCAGTTGGCTGGTCTCCGAAGCGGGGCGTCGCCGCTGGGAGGCGGCGCTCTTGAATATGCCCATCATCGGCCCACTGATGGCGCAATTCGCCATGGCGCGCTTCTGCCGGATGCTGGGCACACTGCTCGGCGCCGGCGTGCCGCTCATCAGCGGGCTCAACGTCGCCCGCCGATCCATCGGCAACCAGATTCTGGTGGATGCGGTTTCCAACTCGATCGAGCGGGTCAAGGAAGGCAAGGCGCTCGGCCCCAGCCTCGGCGATTGCCGCCAGCTCTTTTCCGGATCCACCCTGGAGATGATCTCCGTCGCCGAGGAAAGCGGTCGCCTCGATCAGGAACTCGTCCGCCTGGCCAACACCACGGAAGGCGATCTCGACCGCCAATTGAAAACCTCGGTCGCCCTGGCCGAGCCGCTCATGCTGTTTTTCATCGCCGGCTTCATTGGCGTGATCTTCGTCGGCATGGTCATTCCGATTTTTTCTTTGCAGGACCACATCAAATAATTCCCTGGATGGATTTAATGAAAACCACCTACTCCGCTTCTGTTCCCCGTCGGGCCGCCCGTGGCTTCACCCTGATCGAATTGCTGCTCGTCCTCGTCATCCTGGGCGTGCTCGCAGCCATCGTGGTGCCCAAGTTTGCCGGCCGCACCGAGCAGGCCCGCCGAACGGCGGCCGTCTCCCAAATCGCCACGTTCAGCACCGCGCTGGATGCCTTCGAGGTCGACAACGGCTACTATCCCAAGGGCAAAAACGGCCTGAACGACCTCTTTGTGCAACCGCGCGATGCCCAGAACTGGAAAGGGCCTTACCTCAAGAATGAGGTCCCCCAAGATCCCTGGCAACACGACTACCTCTACGAATGCCCGGGGAAACACAACCCGACGTCCTATGACATCATGTCCATGGGAATTGATGGCCGCGTGGGGGGCGACGACGATGTCACCAATTGGAGCACCAGCCAACGGCGCTAGGCCACGCCGGCCGGCGGTCGCCTTCACCCTGATCGAACTGATCCTGGTGATGGCCCTGCTGGTCATCGTGATCGCCACCGTCGCGCCATCGCTCTCCCACTTTTTTCATGGCCGCAATCTCGACGCCGAGGCCCGACGCTTCCTTTCGCTCACGCGTTTTGGACAAAGTCGGGCAATCTCCGAAGGCGTGCCG
The DNA here is from genome assembly GCA_043732975.1 of Verrucomicrobiota bacterium. Classification (GTDB taxonomy): domain Bacteria; phylum Verrucomicrobiota; class Verrucomicrobiia; order Limisphaerales; family UBA9464; genus CANIZL01. The sequence continues at coordinate 1,174 of JAYTHD010000263.1, read as the reverse complement.
ATGCGGCTGTGGATCGACGTCAACCGGCACACCTACGGATTGCAGGGCGAATACGGCGGTAGCACGATGGACAACTCGTCCCGAGTCTATCCCCTGGACCCGGAGTTGCTCATTTCGGTCGAACGGAACAATCGCATTACCTCCAGTCGCCGGGTCGCCACCGTCAACACGGGCGTGGCGACCGATGGTTCCTCCCTCGCCGTCGGAATCCGTTTCCTGGCCGATGGTTCCCTGGATGAAACCAGCCCGGAACAAATCCGCATCTACGAGGATCCCACCCGCCGCCCCGACACCTCGTCGTCCCGGCGCGGTGACAACGAAGTCTGGATCACCACGGATCTCAACCGTCTCCGCTACGAAATTTCGACCAACCGCTTCGGGCTGGTGCGTCGCTGATTCCCATGAAACGGCGCTCTAATTTTTTTCCAGCGTGGCTCACGGGTCGCAGGAACCTGGCGAAAACCACCGCCGTAGCCGGGGCGGCGTCCGGCCCCGGCCTCCATCTGCGCACGGGAGTCGGTCGTCGACGGATTTCCGCCTTCACGCTGGCGGAAGCCCTCGCGGCGCTGGCGTTCCTGGCCATTGTCCTTCCGGTGGCGATTGAGGCGCTGCACATCGCCAACAAGGCGGGCGTCGTCGCCCAGCGAAAAATTGCCGCCGCGCGTTTTGCCGACCGGCGCCTGAATGAACTGCTGGTCACCGGTCAGTGGAAACGGGGCGCGAACTCCGGCACCGAACAGGACGGCAATCAGAATTATCGCTGGCAATTGCGGACCGAAGCCTGGGAAAAGGATTCGCTCAAGCGCCTCACCTTATCCGTGACCTACGGCGCCCAAGGGCAGGAATACCAAGTGCAACTCTGCACCGTGGTGGATCCCAACGCCCCATGATTTTCCGCCGCCATTCCTCCGGTGTGCGGCCGGCCGGTTCCATCCAGCGGGCTGGCTTTACCCTGATGGAGTTGCTGCTGGCGATTGCCGTTTCGGCTGTGGTCCTGGCCGCCATCAACGGTGTCTTTTTCGCCGCCATGCGCCTGCGCAACCGGACCGCCGAACAACTCGACGCGTCGATCCCGTTGCAGAACGCGCTGACCATCCTTCGCCGGGATTTGATGGGGATCCAGCTTCCGGGGGGCAAGTTTGCCGGCACGTTGAACAGCGCCGCCACCATCAAC
>JAYTHD010000262.1:0-9246 GCA_043732975.1 Verrucomicrobiota bacterium | reverse complement strand
AGCCCTGAAGGGGCGATACAATCCGGTGAAATTGGGCGCAATTTGGATCTTGAATCGTAGTGGATGGGCCGCCCCTACAGGGCTGAATTGGTTTATGGTTGGCCTACCCAGGGCGTTGCCCTGGGCTATCGAATTATGCCCCTTTGGGGCGGGGAGAACCGTTCCAGGGAATTGGACCGCTCACTGTTTCTCTGGTTTTACCCCAAAAATTCTGAGGTCTGATCCCGCACGCAACGCCTCTCCGTGTCTCCGCTCCTACCAATGAACAGACAATCGTTTCGTTAATTCCGAGGCACTTACATAAGCACAGTTAAAGCCTATAAACTCGGTCGAGGTTGCCGGTTCATTGCAGCAAAACACCCCGAAAAGAATCGGGGTCGGTTCTCCGCGTGAGCATTCCGGCCAGCAGAAGAATTTTGTCGCACACCCCGCCCGTTCTTTGCGCCAACACCGCCTTGTCCTCGGCCGGCCCGCCGCCATCGTCCGGCGATGTCCGCCCGGGATAAGATTCTAGCGCTCGAACAGTTGCCTGATTGGCGACTGGCCCAGCGCCATGCCGGGCGGCGGGTGGTCGTGACCAATGGGTGTTTTGACATCCTGCACGCCGGTCACATCGCCTATCTGGAGGCCGCCAGGGCCGAGGGGGACCTCCTGCTGGTCGGCCTCAACGGCGACGCTTCGGTCCAGGCGCTCAAAGGAAACCAGCGGCCCGTCATTCCCGAGGCGGATCGCGCGTACGTGCTGGCCGGTCTCGCCGCGGTGGACGCCGTGTGTATTTTTCCGGACGTGCGCGCTCAACACTTTCTCACCCTGGCCGCGCCCGACGTCTACGTGAAGGGTGGCGACTATGCACTGGAAACCCTCAACACCGACGAACGCCGGGCCGTGGAAGCCCACGGCAGTCGCATCGTTTTCATCCCTTTCCTCCCGGGGCGATCCACCACCGGCTTGCTCGCCCGGATTCAAAATTTATGAGCACCCCTGCTGCCACCTCCCTCCCCGCGCCGCTGTCCAATCGCGAAATCCGCGATCTGAAAGCACGGGCCCAACACCTGAACGCCGTCACCAAACTGGGCAAGAGCGGGCTCAGCCCGGAGTTCCTCGCCGCGGTCGATGTCGAATTGAATCACCACGGGTTGGTCAAGATCAAGCTCACTGAGCAGAAGGATCAGCGCTACGAACTCGCCGACCAGATCGCGCAAAAAACCGCCAGCCAACTCATCTGCGTCATCGGCCACGTCATCGTCATTTACCGTCCCCAGCGTGAGACCGAGACGAGTCCGGCCACACCCACCGGGCCCGCCGGAAATGCTGCCCGACGGACCGGCGTCGCCCATCGCGAAAAACCTAGCGGCTCGTAAGAAATCCGCTGTCGGCCAGCCAATCCTCAAAACGCGTCACCACTGGCCGACTGGTTTCGTATTCTTGGCGCGCAACCCAAAACCATGCCCGCCACTGCCGTAAATAGGCAGTTCTGCGGGAACCCCGGCGCGTTTGAATCGTAGATAGACCTCGGCCAGGCCTTCGGCGATGTCCGGACGATCATTGTGCGCGCAAGCCAGGAATGCCGGCGGTGAATTCGACGACGGCTGGATGTCCCCGGAACGTCCCGGGTAGATAAAGCCCAAAAAGGCCGGACGCGACCCCTGACGGTCGATCAGATCGGTCGCCGTCGGATTCCCGAGATCAAACCGGGAACTCGCCAACCAAACCAATTCACCGCCCGCCGAAAATCCAATGGCCCCGACGCGTTTCGGGTCGAGGTGCCACCCGGTCGATTGGCTGCGAATCAACCGCATCGCCCGCTGGGTGTCGGCCAAGGCATGGACAGCGATCTGGTAGGTTGAATTCGTTTCCCGGGCGAGCCGGTACTTGGGACAATCATCCGCCCCGCCCCACCTCGGAATCAAGAGTTACCCGGCGCCAACACATCCGCCGCCTTGCCGGGCTCCACCCGGAGCGGGCGCTCCGTCCAAATGGCCGAGAAAGCGATCTGCGCCGGTCGATCCGGAATATCACGACGTAGCGGGTCCTGCAAAAACCGGAGCGGATAGGCGGTTTCCAACATTTCAATCGTCACAGCACAACCCTGCACAGAAAATACGGCCCGCCACGCGCCGCAACCGATCACCCATTGTGTTTCGCTTCGACGCCGAATCCGGCGGCTGCGGTGCGGCGAGGGATCACGCTCCAACAATTCAGTCAAGCGCGGACGGAAATCGATGTCCCAATGCGTGCGGAGCCACTCCGCCTGCTCCACCGCGAGCGGCAGGAAACGCACCTGGAACTTTGGTGGCAGTTGATGCGCCTTCTCCACCTCATCCAGCCAGCCCCCCGTGGCCTCCGGAAAGGAATCGTAGGCGGCGATATAGGGCTTGATATCAAAAACCGGCGTCCCGTCGACCAGATCACACGCCCCGAGAACCAGCGTCCGCCCGCGAACGGCCAGCAACGGCACCGGTGTGATCCCCAAGGGATTGGGTCGATGGGGCGAGCGGGTGGCGAACACGCCGCGACGTTGGGCGACCCCGCGTGGCGGCAGCACGAGCGGTCGCCAGTCGGTATTCCGATGAAACCACCACACCAGCCAGATGCGCGAAAACCCAGCCAGGTCCCGCACCGCCTGTTCAAATCCACAGCCCGATCGCAGTTCGAGCACGGTCTGGTCTGCCGCTTCTTCCAGCGGCTGGTGGCGGGCGTGAAACTTCACCCGCTTCCCCGAGCGGACGAACCCGATCGGACGAAGCGTTAAGGTCAGCTCTGGCTCGGTATCCAAGCAGGCAAGGTAAGGCGCCAAGAACACGGACGGAAGCGCCAATTCACCGACGTGGACGGCGAATCGAACGCCCCTCATCCTTCGTCCTTCGTCCTTCGTCCTTCGCCCCTCGTCCCTCCTCAGGCCGGACGCAGTCGGACCCCACCGAGCTTTTCCACAAAGGACACGAACTCGATGGCTTGGGCGCGCAGACGTTCGAGATTCTCGACGTCCGTCAGGTGCCCTTCCGCATCCAACGCACTCCCGATTCCCGGCAGAAAGACGCGTTTGGGGAATACAAAGGCGTTCCGATAACCAAAAATCTGCTGCAGCTGCTCGACGCTGCGCAGTGCGCCCCACATCCCCGCGGACAATCCCACAAAACACACCGGACGATTTTCAAAACTCTCGGGAAACTTCAGGTGATCGATGAACAACTTCAACACACCCGGCATCGAGCCATTGTATTCGGGTGTCACGACCACCAGCCCGTCCGATGCCAGAACTCCCGAGCTGAATCGGCCGAACTCGGGCGGCTTCACCGCGTAGGCGTCAGGACTGAACAAGGCCGGCGGCAGCTCATGCAGATCCAGAATCTGCGTGGCCACTCCCAATTCCCGATACAGACCTGCCAGAATCGCCGTGACGCGCCGGGTGTTGCTGCCGGGCCGGTTGGTTCCTGAGATCAAGGTAATCACGCGGGTCACCGTATCGACCGCTCGGAAGACTCGGGCAAACAATTATGGCAGGACGCCGGCGCCCCCACCCGGCCGCCGCCTACTACTACAGCAATACTTCCAAAGAATTTTGACCGCGGATGACACGGAGGACGCGGAAAGACTCGAAAAGTGGGGTTCCGTATCTGCGTTATCCGCGCCATCCGCGGTTCATTTTCTGAAAGTGCCGCTCTCGCGCTACTTCCGCTTCAATTCCGACTGGATGGAAATGCGCATCGCCTCCACCTCGGCCCCGCTCAGTCCCGCCCGCCCGGGATCCACGCTAAAGGCGCGCAGCCACTGCTCGTCCACGGACACCAGTCCGAGATCACGCTTCAGGCGTTTTTCCAGGTCGGGCATGTGTCCGGCGCCATAAAAAATGGCGACACTTCGGGGGCGGGGATTGCGTTTCAAGAGCCGGCGAAGATCCCGGATCACCACCGCATTGCGCTCCTCGATTAGAACGCGCATGAGCTTCTCCGTATCGATGCCAAAATCCATTCCTTCCGGAAGCGCGCCATCAAAACCACCCAGGGTTTCGATCAGCATCAATCTCGCCATCGCCTGCAGATAAGAACTGGAGCCGAGGAGGGCCACGCCCAGTCGAGCCACACCCCCAAACGCGCCCTCCCCCTGGAAAACCGCCATCAGTTGATCCATGCCGATCGATTTGCCGTCCGAGGGCAGATGCCGTTCCAGGTCACGAATCCCCAGATCGCTGTTGATCCAATTGGGGTGATCGTAATTCACGCTGGTCAGCTGAAAGCGCAGGTGCAGCGCCTTGGCGAGGGCCGGTTGGAGAGAAAAGCCGCTGACTTCCCGTGCTCGAAAATTTCGATTGGTCGCGCCGATCCCCTCGAAGAGTACAAATTCCTGAGCATCAAGAAACCGCTGGAGTCGGGCGTAATAGTTGGAAGTCCCCAGGTGCGTCACCCCGACCAGCCAGATCGAGGTCGGAATCTGGCGGCTTCGGGGAGTGACGAAGCGTCGCCACGCCACCTCCAACGCCACCACACCGTTGGTCGACTCGGTTCGTCGGGTATATCCTGACGAGACCGCCGGGATCCGAGCCGTTGCCACTGCGGGGGCCGGCCGGCGATTTTCCGCGCTCGACGGGTGGGTGCAACCCCAGAAGGCCACCACGAGCCACAGGCTCCACCACCCACCACTGGATCGCTTCACAAAAGCATTCATCGATTCCATCTCGCCCGGCAATTCCCGGGAAGATCCCTCCCCGACCCGCCGCCCGCCCGGGTCGCCGCCGGGAAGAAAACCTGCCCAGATCACTAGACACGGACAATGCGCACGACGCAGCTGAAAATTCGAAGGAAACCGCCTCAACCGGGCCCAGCAATCGGCCGGCCAAGCCCCCTCCCATCCCGCGTTTGTACGGGCTCCTTCGTTGACCAATCGCCGGACGCCCGGCATATTGGACGCAACTGTGATGAGCAGCCGCTACGACATTTCACACCTCTTGCGAGACTGGGATTACCTCCCGGGTCAGGTGGTGGCGCGCCGATTCAAAGGCCGGGATGGCGCGGAAAAGCTGCAGCTCCGGGTGGATCTGGGGATCCTGCAGATGAACGCGCTCGGCCGTCCGGATGGAAAACGTCCGCTGGGTCATGAGTCCTGGTTTGAGGCGTACCGCCAGCAACTCGAACAGTGGAAGGAATCCCATGGCAGCAGCGACGCCGATTTCACCCTCGGCGCGTCGGAATGCGGCCGGCTCCAGCAGGAGTCGATTCAGTTTCATCACCGCTATATCTGCTGGTTCCAATTGGGCGATTTCGACGGCGTGGAGCGCGATTGCGACCGGAATTCGCAGGTCTATCAATTCGCCGCCAACTACGCCGCCACCGAGGAACTGGCCTGGAGCCTCCTCCAATTTGTCCCGCAGATGTTGATGATGCGCACGCGGGCGCGGGGTACGGCTTTCCTCAAAAAAAACCAGTGGAACCTCGCCCTGGAAGCCATTCGCGAAGGCCTCGAAGAGTTGGAAGCGTTCTTTCGCGACAACGGCCGCGAGGAAACCATCGAGACCAGCGGCGAGGTGGCGTCATTGCGCGGATGGATGGAGGATGTCCGGCAAAAGCGCCCGTTATCCGAACGGGAAACGCTGGAACGTCAACTGGGCGAAGCCATCGATTCCGAAGACTACGAAAAGGCCGCCCGCCTTCGGGATCAGTTGAAACGCTTTCAAACGCCGGGCAATTGACCACCGGGTGCCCGGGTGATCGGCGACGCATTCGCACGAAGCCTGGGGGACCTTTTGGAACCTCTCGAACCTTTCGACAACGCACCCGGCTTTCACCCAAAATATGTCACTTCAGCAATCACTTACCGATCAACTCAAGCAGGCGATGCTCGCCAAGCAGACCGACCGCGTGAACACGCTGCGCCTGGTCAAGTCGGCCCTGGGCTATCTCCAGATCGAGAAAAAGGTCGACGCCCTGGCCGACGCCGATGTGCTCGCCGTCCTGCAAAAGGAAGCCAAGAAACGCAAGGATGCGATCGAAGGGTTTGAGGCGGGCGGACGCCCGGAGTCCGCCGCGAACGAGCGGGTGGAATTGGGCATCATTGAAGAGTTTCTGCCCAAAGGACTGTCGCCCGCCGAGGCCGAGGCGTTGGTGAAGGCGGCCATCGCCGAAGTGGGCGCCACGTCAAAGAGGGACATGGGTGCCGTCATGAAAGCCGCGACCGCGAAAGCCGGCGGCCGGGCGGATGGAAAAGTCCTGAGCAGCCTGGTGGCGCGCTTGCTGCCCTGAACCTAGGGACCTGCTGACTACTTCAAGTCCGATTTCAATCGGCTCGGTGGCGACAGGTAGCGAAATGGGTTGCTGGGATTGTCGGTGTCATAGGCAAAGGCATCCCGGTGGTTCAGAAACCACTTCAGTTGTTCCACGGGAATGCTGAAACCCAACCCTTCGCCGAACGTGACCTTCATATTGTTCACCCCCACCACTTCTCCGCGCAGGTTGAAGAGAGGTCCCCCGGAGTTGCCGGGATTGATCTGCGCCGTGGTCTGCAGGTAAAGATCTCCGCCCATCTGGCGGGTCTTCGTGCTGAGAATCCCCTCGGTCACGGTACGCTCCAAGCCGAGCGGACTGCCCACCGCGAAAACCCGTTCACCCACCGCCGTCCGCTCGGTATCGCCCAGCAAAACCCGGGGAAATTTCGGCGCATCCGCGTCCTCAATCCGCAACAGCGCCAGGTCGGCGAACTTGTTGATCGCCATGATATGGACGTCCTTGTAACTCTTGCGCACCAATTGACCCTTGCGCTGATGATACACCTCGACACTGATCTTGGTTTCGCCTTCGATGACGTGGAAATTGGTGATCAGATGTCCGTCTTCCGTGACAAAGAACCCGGAGCCCAAACCACCGGGAGTGCGCACCTGCACAACGCTTTCGCCGATTTGGTCGACCAATTCACGAACCGGACGTTCGGCAGGAGGTGTGGTGGCACTGGCGAATAAACCGCTGGCGCCGGTGGCAACGGCCGGTGGCGGCACCTCCTTGACCGCCGCCGCATCGGACGAAGCCTCGCTGTCACGCTCGATCTTGAGGATGTCCTCCCGGGGCACCGTCACCACGGTGAAACCGAGATCCACATAGACCTGATCTTTTTTCTCGGCGAGGATCTTTCCGGTCACGGCGGATTTCTCCTTGAGCGTCAAAAGATCGGCCCTCAGCGGACCGACCATTGCGCCGACGATTATTCCCGAAAGCAGTGCACCACGCATGGGTGCAGCCTATCGATAACCCGGCGGGCCGTCCACGCGGGAACCACAAGAAAAACCAGGTCCCGGATCGCCCCGTCAGCAGCCATTTATTTTCGCGCCATCAAGTCTTCCACGGCATCCGCCTCGAGCGGAATGTCCGCCATCAAATCCACGTTGCCCCCGTCCCGAATCCAGACGTCGTTTTCCAGGCGGACCGCGAGCCCTTCCTTTCGGATATAGATCGCCGGCTCCACCGTCATCACCCAACCCGTCTGCATCGGCTCGGTGGTCAGACCGACATCATGCACGTCCAGTCCGATCGGATGTCCGACGCCGTGCATGAAAAACTCCTTGAACGCCGGTTTTTCCGGATCCTGATCGCGGATCTGCTGTGGTGTGAGCAATCCGAGATCCACGCACTCGCGTTCAATCATCTGCTCCGCCTCCTTCTGCCACTCCCGCACCCGTTTTCCGGGAACCAATCCCCTGCTGCAGGCGCGCAACACCCGCAGGACGGCGTCGTAGACCCGGCGTTGCCGCGACGTGAAGCGGCCATTGACGGGAATCGTCCGGGTCAGGTCGGACTGATAGCACGCCTTTTGCGCGGCGACATCCAGGAGCAGGAGTTCACCGTCGGCGCACGGCTGATCGTTCTCGATATAATGCAGCACACAGGCATTGGCCCCGCCGGCAATGATCGGCGGGTAGGCGAAACTGCCGCCCACGCGGGTGAACTCGTGCAGAAACTCCGCTTCCAGTTCCATCTCATTGGCTCCCGGCCGGACATGGCGGGCGACCCGCTCAAAACCACGTTTTGTCAGCGCACAGGCATCCCGAATCAACTGGATTTCCGGTTCCGATTTTACCGACCGCAACCGGTGCAGCGTGCGGGCGAGCCGGTGGTAATTGTGCAGTGGATAGGCCTTCTGGACGAACTTGACGAAACGGGCCTCGCGGGTTTCCACGTCGCAGTGGGCCCGTTTGTGTTCGTTCGAATTCAGGTAGACCTGCTCCGCCTCGCACATCAGTCGCCGGAAAAGGCCCGGGAAATCCGACAGCCAATGCACCTGCTGGATCCCCGAGATCCGCCGCGCCTCGTCCAGGGTGAGCTTGTGACCTTCCCAGATCGCAATCAAATCGCTGGTCTCCCGCAAGAACAGCAGCTCGCGATGCTTCGGATCGTCGGCGCCCGGATAAAGCAACAGGATCGACTCCTCCTGCTGGACGCCCGTCAGATAAAACAAATCGGAATTGGGAACCAGGCGCAGCGTCCCGTCGGCATTGGTGGGGAGAAGATCGTTGGCATTGACGAAGGCGATGCTGTTGGGGAGCAGTTGTTGAACGAGCCGGGCACGGTTCGCGATGAAAAGCGATGCCGGAATTGGCGCAGGACGCATGTTCGCTAGGGTGCCGGGCCGGACGCCGGAGGCAAGGGCGAGCCGAGCTTTGGAACCCGGAAAATCAGAGATCGCCGCCCTGCCTGTCACCCAACCGGTTCATTGAGAATTCACGACCGGCCCGGGATCTCACCCGCCTCCCAGGGCAGTTCGAGCGTCACCCAGAAGCCACGTGCGGCATCCGGCGGCAGCCCAAATTGCACCGTCCCGGCGGCGCCGTACAACTGCCGCAACCGGTTCCGGACATTGGACGTGCCCACGCCCTCCGCGTGCTTTTTTTCGGGCGGCAATCCGCGACCGTCATCCCCCACCTCCAGACGCAAGTGCCCCGCCGGCGTCCGCGAGGAGCGCAGGGTCACGGTGCCACCCTCGGGCAACGGCTCCAGACCATGGATGATGCAATTCTCCACCAGCGGTTGCAGCAACAGATTCGGGACCAGGACATCCAGTGTCTCCGGCGCAAACTCGCGTCGGACGCGAACCCGATCACCAAACCGCATCTGCTCCAGCGCCAGATATCGATCCAGAAATCCCAGCTCGTCGCGGAGCCGAACGCGGGTTTCCGCGCCGCGATCCACGACATGCCGCAGCAATCCCGCCAGCGTCATCAGCATGGCGTCCGCCCGATCCACATCCCGGTACATCAGGGTCGCT
>JAYTHD010000261.1:0-21191 GCA_043732975.1 Verrucomicrobiota bacterium | reverse complement strand
GAGGAGTGGCAGGTCGGACCACCGGCACCTCCGACGCGTGGATTTGACCCGGTGCAACTCCTGAAATCCTGGGTCAACCTGGAGATGCAATATTTCGTGGCGTCGATGTCCCCCCAGCTCTCCGCGGAGAAACTGGCCTCGATCCGTGAGGTTTTCGTGAAGGCGATCGAGCAGCGGGACGGCCTCCGCGAGCTGGCCCGCACGGCCTTCACCGACAATGCTTCCCGCCAGGCCTTTCAGGGCAAGGTGCAGGCGTTGCAACAATCGATTCAGGATCAGTCCTTCGCGCTCTTGACGGATGCGGAAAAGGAATCGTTCCAAAAGTTTTCGGACGAGGCCTTGATGTTTCGGCAGCGACGATCCGGCGCCTCCCCGGAAGCGCCCGCCCAGGGACGCAGCGCCCTGGTGTGGGTCGATCCCCGGACTCGCGAACCGCAGCTCTACGATTTTGTCGATGTGGTGGAGCGAAAGGCGGGTTGGAAGGTGCATCTTCACCGGGACCAGGCGATTCTGGGCATGACCGTGCTGAACCTCATCTATGAGTTCAACGACCGATTCGTGCTCGCGGAACCGCTTTCGTTTGATCTCTATCGGCGGGTTGGCAACGCGGCTTCCCTGGTCGATTTCGTCCGTCTGCAGATGGATGGCCAGACCCTGGGTTATCACCTGCTTTGTGAGCAGCCCAACAAGGCGTTCCTGCGGCGCAATGGTCTGCCGGATGACGGGAATCTCTATAAACTCGGCTGGCAGGGACAGACCCTGGCGGAACTCTACGAGAAAAAGACCCACCCAAAATCAGGATATGACGACCTCGAAGAACTGATCAAGTTGCTCCACGTGACGGAGGGACACGCCCAATGGGAGGTGATCAAGAAGCGTTTCAACGTGGAACAGGTCATGACCTATTTCGCGGTCAATTCGTTGCTCGCCCATTGGGACGGATTCATGAACAACTATTTTGCCTACCACGATCTTAACGGCAGTGGGAGATGGGAGTTATATCCGTGGGATCAGGACAAGGCGATGGGCTTCCATGACGCGATCCAGGGGGACGATGTTTTCACCACCCTGCCGCTGAATTACGGAGCCAATGGCGATGTGCCGCCGGGGTGGAAAAATCCCAAGCCGCCCGCGCACTTCTTTGAAACGATCCGCCGCCCGGGTATGGAATGGTGGCGTCAGCCGGGGTATATATCCGGACCGCTGCTGGCCAATCCGGAGTTTCGCCGGCTCTATGTGGCCCGGATCAAACAGTTGCTGGGCACCGAATTCACCGAGGAGAAAATGGTGGCGGCCATCAATGCCCTCGGCGCCCGCCTGACCGACGAGGTGCGGATTCGGGCGGAAATCCGCGGCGAAGATCCGCAGGTTGCCAAGGCCAGCTTTGAACAGAATTTGGATTCGCTGCGCCGTTTCGTGAAGGGGCGACGAGCTTATCTCCTGGCGCAAAGCGAGCTGAAAAACGCACCGCCCTATGATCGTTCCCAGTTGAAGTAGCTTTCGTGGCGAAGGCGCGATGAGCGTCGCCGGTGGTCCTCCCGGGACGCCTTTCCAGCCTGGCACCACAGCGACACTGCCAAAGAATCTTGACCGCGGATGGCGCGGATAACGCAGATACGGAACTCCACTTTTCGAGTCTATCCGCTCCATCCGCGCCATCCGCGGTTCATTTTCTGAAAGTGTCGCGGCCGGGTTCGGACTATTCATTCCGATATTCCCGGCGGAGCAGGTCGCCCACCACCGCGGCGGGCGGCTTTCCTTCATAAAGCATGGCGTAAACTTCATCGATCACCGGCGCCGAGACGGACAGTCGTTTTGCGAGTTCGTGGGCACTGCGGGCGGTGGGGTAGCCTTCGACCACAGTGGTCCGATGGGCGAGGAGGTCCGCGATGCGCTCACCGCGGCCGATGCGTTCGCCGAAAGTGCGATTGCGGCTCAGTCGGGAGAAGCAGGTGACCGTGAGATCTCCCAAACCACTGAGCCCGGCAAATGTCTCCGCGCGGGCTCCACACGCCACCCCAAGCCGGGAAATCTCGGCCAGGGAACGGGTCAGCAGCGCCGCTTTGGCGTTGTCGCCCAGAACCAGTCCATCACAGACGCCCGCGGCAATCGCCGCGACATTCTTCAACGCCCCGCCCAATTCGACACCCACCAGATCGGTGCTCGCGTAGACACGAAACGCGGGCCGGTGAAAGAGTTGTTGGATTTGTGCGGCCAGCGCTGGAGCCGCACTGGCGGCGACCACGGCGGTCGGAATGCCGCGGGCAACCTCCATGGCCAGGGACGGTCCGGAAAGGCAGGCGACTTGCGCCCGGGGCGCCGCCTGCTGAATGAGGCCGCACATGGTCAGCCCGGTTTCGGCCTCGATGCCCTTGGTGACGCTGATCACGGCTCCGTCAAAGCCGGCCAGCGCCCCACTGACCGTGCGGACGGCCCGGGAGGGCACCGCCAGGAGGACAAAGTCCGCCCCGGCCGTCGCGGCCTGGATTTCCGGTTCAAAGCGCCACGACTTCGGCAGCGCAATCGTGGGCAGGTATTTGTCATTGGTTCCTTCGCGGGCGATTTCCGCGAGGTGCGCGCTGTCGTGGCCCCACAGGGTTACCGGATGCCCGTTTTGATGCAGCACCATCGCCAGAGCGGTGCCCCAGGCCCCAGCGCCGAGAACGGTGATCTTTTGAGGATTCATCAGAGTTTGGAAGGCGACGAGGAATCCGGAGGGGTGCCGGTTTTCTTTCCCAGGCGGTTTTCAGTGCCCGCCAGCAAGCGATGTGCGTTGGCTCGGTGCTTCCAGATGGCCAGCGCGGCCAGCACGGCAGTCAGCCCGAACACCGAGCGCGGAACCTGCGTGTACCAGGCAGCGATGGGCAAGGCAATCGCCGCCAGAATGCTCGCGAGGGAAACATACCGGCTGGTTGCCAGGACGACGAGAAACACCGCGAGGGTGACGAGAAAGGCCGGCGGCACGAGGGCGGCCATCGCCCCCGCGGAAGTAGCCACACCCTTGCCGCCCTTGAATCGCAGCCAGCAGGTGTAGTTGTGGCCAAGGACCGATCCGAGGGCGGCGGTCAGTTGCAGCACCACCGGGTCGGCGTCCGGAATCCAAAGGCGCACCCAGGGCGGGAGACACAGGACGGCAAGTGCCCCTTTCAACGCATCCGTCAGCAGCACCAGAACACCCGCCGCGATTCCCAGAATCCGAAAGACGTTCGTGGCGCCGATGTTACCGGAACCGTGAGCGCGAATATCCACGCCCTTGGCCCGGGCCACCAGGTAGCCCGTGGGCAGGGAGCCGACGAGATACGCGCCCATCGCGACCAAGAGGATTGCACCGACCAACATAGGCCTCTCCATAGCGGCTGACCCATCCGAGAACAACAGCGGTCATTTTGAGAGGCCGTAAACCAGCACCCGAAAGGACGGAACGGGGGCTGGTAGGTAGATCTCGTGAGTCGTTGGATTCAATGTCATGGTCCGCGCACCCACGGCGGTCTTGAGGGTTTGGATGACCTTCAGTTTATCGGGACCGATTTCCTGAACAATGGTGGTATTGCCATCTTCTCCGTTGGAACTGAACGCCAGTTGCGTGCCGGGATCAAAAGCGTTGGCGTCCACGCCCGCCCCGATGGGTACCGTGGAAACCACCTTTCCTGAATTGCTGTCCATCACGACCATCGTTCGATTGTCACATCCGAGGAACAGTCGATGATGCTCGAGATCGATGGCCATGCCGCTGGCGGTCTGGCCGGGGGAAATAGGCCAGCGGGAAAGAACCTTGTGGGACCGGAGATCGATGACCGCGACTTCATTCTTGTCCTCAATGTTCACAAAAATGCGCCCGGCAGCACTGTCGGCCACGGCCATCTCGGGTTTTCCGCCGAGATCAATGGTGGTCGAGACCTTGCCAGTTTCCGGATCAAACACGGTGGCGGACTTGCCCCGACCGTTGAACGTATAGACTTCATTTCGGCTCGGCTCATACAGGATCGCATCCGGGTTGGCACCGGTGGACACCTTGGAAATCGTCTTGAGGGATTTGAGGTCGACGATGCTGGCCTTGCCCTCGGCGCCATTGCTGGTGAAGGCTCGCCCCAACTTTGGGGCCAGCGCGATGCCGTGAACGCCGGGCGTGTCCTCGATGACGCCCACAAAGGTGCCTTTTTCCACATCTATCACCTCCACCTTGTTTCCGTGTGTCAGATACAGAAGGTGCGAATCGGGGTCGATCGCGAGGTAGTCCCACTGGGCTTTTCCGGGGACCGGAATTTCCTTGAGCAAATGAAAGGAAGCGTCGGCGCCGGCGCCGTTCACCGCGGTGGCTGTGAGCAAAGCGACTCCCGTTACAATGGATCGGGTTGTATTCATATATTCATTTCGACGGAATGGTGGTGTGTGCGATGGGTCTAGGAGAGAGATTGTACAGCCGATGGGTGGGGCGGATTTCCGTGGAAGATTCGGTGCAAAAGGTAGTAGGCGGTCGGCGTGGCCACGAGCGAGAGGACGACTGAGATGCACAGGGACCCAATGATGGCGATGGCCAGGGGCTTCAGCATGTCGGCCCCATTGCCGATGCCGTAGGCCAGCGGCGCCATGCCGAACGCGGCCGCCAGGGTGGTCATCAGCACGGGACGAAGGCGACGGTGACCGGAGCGGACCAGGGCGTCTTCCAGGTTCACGCCTTCGCTGCGCAGTTGGGCGACCGAATCGAGCATCAGGATCCCATTCTTCGCCACCAGGCCCACTCCAATGATGGCTCCGAGGAACGACACGACATTCAGAGACGTTCCGGTGACCCACAGGCCCAGGACCGCACCGAAGAGGGCGAGCACGGCGCCGAACACGATCGCCAGGGGTTCGAGGAACGAGCCGAACTCCATCAGGAGAACGGTGAATACGAGAAATATTGCGAGGGCGAGGACGAGCAGGAGGTTGCGAAACGACTCCTGCTGCTGCCGGTAAAGGCCACCATATTCAATCGTCCCGCCGGGCAGCGACTTGTCCAGGCTGAGCTTCCGTTGGATGTCGGCGATGGCGCTGCCCAGGTCGCGGCCCTCCAATCGGGCGGTCACCGCGACATTCTGGCGAAGATCTTCCCGATGCAGCTCCAGTTGTCCCGGAGTTTCCTCGAACCGGACCAATTGGGAGAGCTTCAGAATCGTCCCGTCCGGAGCCCGAAGCGGCAGCTCTGCCAGCGTGGAAATTCGGTCGATCCGGGCCGGATCCACTTTGACGCGGATGGCAATGACCCGATCCCCGTCCAGAACCGAGGATGCCGTTTCGCCCAGCATGGCGGTGTTGACGACGGTCGCGATATCCGCTGCGGTGAGGCCAAAGCGCTCCATTTCCGACATCTTCGGGTGCATGCTCAAGCTGGGTCCGGCATACACGAGCCCGCTCTTGGTATCGACCACACCCTTCACCTTGCCGATCTGCTCCTCGATTTCGGGCGCCTTCTTCTTCAGGAACTCGATGTCCGGAGAAAACATTTTTACCTCAATCGGCCGGGGTTCCGAGGTGAGATCCCCGATGAGATCGCCCAGAATGCCCAGAAATTCCCATTCGATGTCGGGAAGAACGGAATTGAATCGGCCGCGCAGGTCGGCAATGACCTGGTCCGTGGTCGTTTTCCGTCCGGGTTTCAACTTGATCATGAAGTCACCCGAGTTGGGTTCGACGACTTCGAAACCGAGCGCCGCCCCGGTCCGACGGGAATAGCTTTCGATATCCGGATGTTCGCGGATGATCTTCTCCGCAATGAGCAACTGACGGTGCGTTTCCGTCAGGCTGGTGCCCCACGGGGCGACGTAGTCGATGACAAACCCGCCCTCATCCATCGGGGGCAGGAACTCGACTTCCAGGCGTCGATAAATTCCAACTCCCAGAAAAAGCACCACCGCACAGGAGAGCAGGGTCGACCATCGATGGCGGAGGGCGGCGCGCAGTACGGTTTCATAGAGAATCGTCAGGCGGCGCAGCAGAAAGCCGTTCGACGGACTCGCGGAAGGATTCTTCGTGGCCGACGGCTTCGGTTCGTGAAGCAACCAGGCGGCCAACGAAGGGGTCAAGGTCACCGCGAGGACCAGCGACGTCAGGAGTGACACGACCATGGTCATGGCCAGGGCGCGGAAGAAAACTCCGGTGATGCCGTCCAGCAACGCCAGCGGCACGAAAACGACAACGGGTGTCAGGGTCGATCCCACCAGGGGTCGAAAAAGTTCTCCGACCGCGGTCTCCACGGCGACCAGTCGGGGCACTCCGGCCATAATCTTCGCGAAAATCGCCTCCACCACGACGATGGCATCGTCAATCACCAGTCCAATTGCCGCGGCGATGCCGCCGAGCGTAATGATATTGAGACTGTACCCGGCCAGGCCCATCGCCAATAGCGTCACGAAGACGGTGACGGGAATGACAATAATCGCCGTGAGCGTCGTCCCCCAGTTGCGGAGGAACAAATAGAGGATGGCCACGGAGAGGAGGAGCCCAAACAGCACGGCATCCCAGACACTGCCGACCGACGCTTGGATGAACAGCGATTGATCATAGAAGGGGACCAACCGCACGTCGGGGGGCAGGCTGGTATTCAGTTCCTGCAGGACCGACTTCAATCCTTGGGCGATGTCCATCGTGCTTCCGTCCGGCTGGCTTCGGACATTGAGCAATACGGCGGCGACGCCTTCGGCCGTCACCACATTGAAAGCCGGTTCCGGTCCCCGCTCCACCCGGGCAAAGTCCCGCACCCGAATGGCCCGGCCGTTGTTGACGCTCACGATCAGATTTTCGATCTCCTCCAGGTTGTGAACGCGGGAGTCAACCACCGCCAGGTACAGCGTGTTGTTCTCTTCATGCATGCCGGTGGACGTGATCTGATTGTTCCGGGTCAGGGCCTCCGTGACCTGCGTGAGCGTCAGATTTGCGACCAGAAGTCGCCGGGGATCCACGATGATCTGGAATTCGGGGGCGCGCCCACCCACGAGGTCCACGCGGGCAACGCCGGGGATCCGGAGAAACCGGGGTTTGATCTGGTAACGCGCAATCTCCCAGAGATCGACATTCGAACGATGCGGGCTGGTCAAGCTCACGCTGAAAATCGGAAAGGCCGAGAAGGTGAGACGCCGCGTGCTCGTGCTGACGGTCCGCGGTAGGACCGCGCGAATCTGACTGAGCCGGGATTCCACATGGAGTTCCGCCTGGACCATATCGACCTTCCAGGTGAAGAAGACACTGACTTCCGCCGAGCCGCGGCCTGTAGTGGATCGCACCCGCACGACCCCGGGAAGATCCTTCATCGATTCCTCGATCGGTCGGGTCACCGTGGCCATCATTTCGTCCACGGGCATGACCCCGTTGTCCACCAGGATCACCACGCGGGGAAAGTTCGTCTGGGGGAACACCGATGACGGAAGGCTCAGTGCCGTGATGGCACCGGCGACGCAAAGGGCCAGGCAGACGAAGGCAATGACGAGGCGGTGTCGAATGGCAAAACGGCCCAGGTTGGTGGAAATCGACATCGGGGGGATTTCCGCTCGGGTTACTCCCCAGCCACCCGGATTTTGGTGGCGAACTGTTGGGTCATGATGATCCCGTAGGCCCCCTCTGTGACGACGGATTGACCGGCCTCCAGACCATCCGCCTCCACCTCAATCCGGTCGCCCTCCCGCAGTCCCAGCTTCACGGGTTTCAGGACGGCCTTCTCTCCCTCGACGAGGGCGATATACGCGGCGCCCGTCGCATCCTTGGCAACACTGCTGACGGGCACAACCAGGCAGTTGGGACGTTCACCGGTGGCAATCCGCGCCTTCACAAACTGGCCGGAGCGGAACTCGCTGTCGGCTGGCAGGGTCGCTCGAACCACACCCGAGCCCGTCTTGGGATCCACATTCGGACTGGTGTAGACGATGGTCGTCGTGATTGGTTTGGCATCCTCCGTCAGGGAGACCTCCGCACTTTGACCCACCCGGATTTCCACGAGATCCGTGCTGGCGATGTTGAGGCTCACGACTGTTTGGGTGAGGTCGACGAGTTCGGCCAGTGCGGTGGTCAAATCGGCGGCCTCACCGGCCTTTACGTTGATCCGGGTGACCACCCCGGAAATCGGCGCCTGAACCCTCAGGAGGGCTTGCTGCGTTTTTAGTGTTGCCAAGGCCAGTTCGGCGTCCTGGAGGTTGCGCTGGGACGTTCCCTCAACGCTGATCAATTGCTTCTGTCGTTCCAGGCTCTTGGCGGCGTACATCGCGGAAACATCCACCGTGCGGCTATCGAGTTGAAAGAGCACTTCACCTTTTTCGACGTGTTGTCCCTCGGTGCAGCGGACGGCGGCGACGATGCCCTGAACCGGGGCGGCGATTCGAGCGCTCGCCTTCGGTGCCGGCTCCACCAGTCCGTACGCGGTAACGTACCGTCTCAGGGTCGTCCGATTTACCTTGGCCGTACGCACGGGGACTTCCGCCTCAGGTTTCTTTTCCTCGCCCGGTTCGTTCACGGGGCGCCACCAGATTAGCCAAGTCATGCCTGCCGCGGCCGCCAGGAGCAGGGTTATCAACGCAATCTTCTTCATGAGCAAACTGTCAAAAGCCCATCGGGACCGATGCCGAAATACGGCGACGGGCGGCGGACCAACCAATATCGATGCGCCATCGCATTGTCAATCTGGCATGGACGGTGTTGGCCGATGATGGGAAACTCTGCGTTCCGGCTGGCCCGGTAGCGAGTGGATTGTTGGGCGATTTCCGGCCGCCCTGGTTTTGGTGGCTTTCAAAGCGTCTTTAGGCGGGCCGCGTCCGGGTGCTGTTTGTAGAAATCGTCCAGGGGATAACAGCCACTGACCAGGCCGTTGCGCGGGCCGGTGGTGCATTCGCTGAACGTCCGGCAAATCTGCTTGCGGGCGAGTGGACGACCCGCGAGCACATCGGCGGGCAACTGCGGATAACTCAAGACCATTCGGCCCAGGCCCACCACATCCATGCGACCCGCGGCAACGAGTCCTTCGGCGACTGCGGGCAGCCATTCCTGCAGATAGGTGAGGGCGGAACCCACCAGGATCAGTTCGGGAAATTCCGCGCGGGCCCGGGCGACCGCGGCGGCTTGGCGGGCGACGCCGACCAGCGGGTCCTCGGGCGGCAGATAGCCGTCACTCGGCGGCACGGAGGCGGGGCGCTGGAGGTGCGGATTGTAGTACGGACTGGCGGCGGTGAGGCAGACCAACCGGATGCCCAGGTCCCGCAGTTGCCGCAAAAAGGCCAGCGGCTCGCGCCACTCAATTTGGAACGGGTCCGCCGGATTGGCCCCGAAGGCGTAGGGATAGGGACCGGACCAGGGCATCGGCTGACCGATGCGGTCGGGTCCGGGTTGGAACGGCAATTGGTCGAAAAGACTCAACCGAACCCCGATCTCCAAGCCCGGCGCTTCGCGGCGGATTCCGGCGACGATTTCCCGCAGGAAGCGCGTGCGATTCTCGAGGGAGCCGCCGTAGGGACCGGGCCGATTCACGGCACTGAGAAATTCATGTCCCAGATAGCCGTGGCAGTGCTTGATGTCGACGAAGTCAAAGCCCGCGCGCTGAGCCCGTACGGCGGCGGCGACGAAATCGCCGATCAACGCGGCAATCTCCGCATCGGACAGTACAGCCTCGTCCGAGGTAATGCCGAACCGCGCGTCGAGGAGCGGATGGCGGTAGGCGATTCGGGGTTCCAGCTTTTTTGCCTCATTGGGTCGGGCAAAACGGCCGCTGTGGGTGAGTTGAAGGCCGATGTACAAATCCTGCGTCGAGCCGTGCTCCGTAGCATGGGCGAGGACCAGAAGTTCCCGCAATTCGCGGATCGCTGCGAGATTGGCCTCATTCAGGATCATTTGGTTGGGATTCGCGCGGCCATCGGGGCGGACCGCCACGGCTTCGCCACCCCAGATGAGCTTCGCACCGCTTTGTCCAAAGCGTTGCCAGCGTCGCCGGACGAGTTGGGTGGGTGCGCCGTCGCGCGTGCCGTCCCAGCCTTCCATGGGAAGAATGGCAAAGCGATTTCCGATGGACCGGCCATGAACGGAGAGCGGCCGGCTGAGCACGCAGTCCGGGGCGCGGGCGACGGTTTCGACGAAGGGCAGTGCCTCGGCAATACCCAGGGCGTCGAGCCGTTCGCGAAACGCGGTCGCGGTGCGAAAGGAGGACAACTTGGGATGAATCATGCTTCGGAAGGATGGGGGGTGAAACGTTGCCCGCGTGCCGGGCGCCGGGCGTTACGGTGCGAGAAAGGCGTCGCGCACCACCTGCAGCGTGTGGCGGACACGGATCGGCGAGCCCAGCTGCCGGAGGTGCATCTGCAGTTGAGTGAGACAGCCGATGTTTCCCGTGGCCACACATTCCGCTCCCGAGTCGATGATCGCTTGCGCTTTTTGCCGGCCCAGTGAGGCGGCAATTTCGGGCTGATCGATATTGTAACTTCCCGCGCTGCCACAACAGAAATGGGGCTCCGCCAATTCCCGCAGCTCCAGACCGGGAATACTACGGAGCAAAGCCCGCGGTTGCTGGCGCACGTTTTGCGCGTTGGCCAGGTGGCAGGCGTCGTGGTAGACGACAGTCTGCTGCCGGCTCCGATCCGGCGGCACCTCGCGCCAGCCCAGTTGCGTCAGAAAGACGCTGACGTCCTGGACGCGTGGAGAAAATGCCGTCGCCCGTGCCTCGTCGGGTGTTCCGCGGAGCACCAGTGGATATTCGTGCAGGGCAGAGCCGCAACCGGCGGCATTGGTGAGGATGGCGTCGACGTCCGCAGGAAACGCGTCCAAGTTTCGCCGGGCGAACGCCTGCGCTGCCGGGAGATCTCCCGTGTGCCAGGCGAGGCCACCGCAGCAGCCTTGTGAACGCGGGATGAGCACTTCGACCCCTTGCCGCGTGAGGACTTCGACCGTGGCGCGATTGATATCGGGTTCCAGAACCTGCTGGGCGCATCCCGCCAGCAAAGCTACCCGGGCGCGTCGGGTTCCCTGAGCCGGGTTCACCTCCGGAAATTTCGCCGCCGGCGGCAGGGCGGAGGGAATGAGATCCAACATCGGGCGCAGTTTGTCGGGCAGCAGTGCACCCAACGGTTTGACGAAACTTCCGAGCCACGCGGCCGCCCGAAAGCGACCGGGGTAGGGGATGGTTTGAGCGATCAAGGCCTGTCGCAGGCGGGTGGATAGGTCGGCTTTGACGTGGGTGCGCGCCACGGCCCGATACGGGCTGATGAGATCCCGATACGGCACGCCACTGGGACAGGCGGGTTCGCAGGCGAGACAGCCCAGGCAGCGATCGATGTGCGGCTGGGCGGCCGCAAAACTCAGTTCGCCTTCCAAGGCCTGCTTCATCAGCAGGATTCGGCCGCGGGGAGTGTCCATTTCCTGCCCTAATTCGCGATAGGTGGGACAGGCGGCGAGGCAAAAGCCGCAGTGCACACACGCGTCCACGGCCCGGACCATCGCGCCGGTCAACGGCCCGTGTCGATCCTCGGGGATGGAGTGCAGCATGTGATGGGACTATGCTGGACCGGCTGGCGGAAACGAGTTTTTCGCGGTGAGGGTCGCAAGCGGGTGCCCGACAAAATTCTTCTGACGGTCCGAAACCACCTTGCCCGCTGGCCTCCGGCCAAAAACCGGTGGGGCGAGAGTCTCCTCGAGCCAGCCGCGTTGGGCCTGACTTCGTCACCGGCCAACTCGTCGGAGACTCGCTCCACCTTGGCCTCCCTCCGCGCGAGCCGGATGTGTCCGTCTTAATCCGAGCCATCGGCGCTATCCGCAATTAAAACTTCTTCGGCTCCCGGTTTGTCCCAGTCCGAAATGTGCCGCTGGCGCACGTTTCCGGCTCCCGCCTGCCCTTGGAACCGGCAGGCCGTCTCAAGTCACCGCCGCCGCCGCCAGTTCGTTTTCGGCTTCGACGACGTACGGATGCGTGGGAGTCCCGCGTAGTCCTTCCGGGCGCAGATCCACTTCCTGACCTTTCCAATTGGACACGCCAATGTGCTTGAAATGCCCCAGCCGCCACCGCCAGGAAAAGCCGTAGATCGGGTTGGTGGTGGGCCAGAACGAAATGAAATCGACCTTCGCCTCCTTCGCCATGGCCAGTGCCTTCTCGATATGCTTGGGGTGGTCGTTCCAGTTGAAAACCAGATATTTCCACTCCAGGATCGGCTGCGTCAGGCCCCGGGCGTCGCGATACGCCGCCATCGCTTTCATCGCTTCGTAGGCCTTGGTGAAGTGGCCCCGGTGCATGTACTTCTCCAGCATCTCGTCGCTCACCCCGTGGACCGAAAAGTAGATGTGGCTGAGATTCAGGGCGGCTTCCCGCTTGGCGTCCGTGTTCAGCAGCGCCCCGTTGGTCGAGGTCAGGATCCGGGCATCGGGATTCTTTTTTCGCAGGTACGGCAGCTCCTGTGTGACCGTGGACGAAAGGAACGGCTCCCCGAGATTGAGGAAGTAAATCTGCCGCATTCCCAGGCGGCCCAGCAGGTCGCCCATCTCCTCCATCTGCGGCATCGGCATCTGGGTCTGTTTGTCGACCCGCAACTGGGCCGCGTTTTCCCGGGCGCAGCCGATGCAATCGACGTTGCAGCGCACGGTGTTTTCCAACTGAATGCCCTTCCACGGGAGCCGGGCCTTGGGGGCTTTGGCTTCGCGCGACGGCAGCCGCTTCAGTTCATTGCAGCGGACGCAGGGAGCGATGGGGATCTTGCCATCGGCCAGCGCCTCGCGGAGTTCGTTCGCCCGCCTGCCAAAAAAGATCTCTTCGAAGGTCTGTTTACGCAGGTCACCAATCCGGCCAATCGTCTGGTAATCCTGGCAATTGCAGGACACGGTGCGATCCGAATTGATGGTGATGTTGTACTCGGATTCCCCCTGCAGCGCGCCACAGTAGTATTTCCGGCCCGTGATTTTGGCCTGCAATTCGTACTTGAAAACCAGCAGGCGGCGAAGGATGTCACTGATGACCCAATTCATGCGCTCTTTCGGGCGCATCCGCTTGCCGAGATTCAGTAACGTTGCCATTAGCGTAAAATGCACGCCCAAAGATTGCGTCTGCAAACATATTTGGCGGGGACTTTGAACAGGGAAAGGACGGCAGGACAGGGGCGGATCTCTGATATGTCGCGGATCGGTTGATCAAACGTCGCGGTAACCCTTGCGCCGTTTCTCCGCCATAAGCTTCTCGACCTCGCGCCCCGCGCGCTCGACAGTGTCGAACGTCCTGGTCTGCGTCTGGCCTTGGGTTCCGATGCGACCGTAGCGCACGGTGAGGGTGCAGCCATCGTGTGCGACTTCCCAAAATTTCGAGAAACGTCCTTCGACGAATTCCAGGCGTCGCACCCTTTCTGCGCTGCTCGTCGGAGATCGCGGAGGTGGCTGGGTCGCCGACGGGGCAGGTGTAGGCGTAGGCGACGGTGCGGCGCTTGGCCGGACGGGTGCAGGGAGAACCTCTTCGATTTCGACCGCCGGCTCAGCTTCTCCGCGGATCAGCCGTGAGATCCGATTCAGCACGGATTGGGGCTCGTGATACCAGTCGCGCGTGAGCACCAGCGCGACCTGCCAGCCAAAGGCGCGGAGGATGCCGGGCTGGGTCACCCAGCGTTCGGCGACATTCGGGTTCGCGTAGTGGCCGGCGGTGTCCACGATGATGCCGATGCTGTAGTGTTGCGCGCCACTCGTCCGGACGGCGAGGTCGCAGCGGAAGCGCGACTGGCCAACGTGTTCGTCCACGGCGAAACCATGACCGCGCAGGGCCGCGGCGAGTTGGAGAATGACGGCGTCTTGGTCGTCTGGTGGGACGAGTTGCTTGCGGGCGAGCGGGTTCAGGCTTTCGAGAACGGTGCGCGCCAGGCGACCTTCGCCGCGCGAGGAACATTCGGCGTAGTGGAGGAAGTTTTTCAGCGCGGCGGCACCGTCATTATAGTCGTTGGTGATGGCGTGATGTCGGATGCTGCTCACGACCGCCATGTGATGCCGGGCACGGCTGAAAATCACATTGAGCCGCTTCTCGCCGCCGCGCTGGTTGATCGGTCCGAAGTTCATCGCCATCCGTCCGGTGGTGTCCGGGCCGTAGCAGATGCTCAGCAGGATGATGTCGCGTTCGTCTCCTTGCACGTTCTCCAGATTCTTCACGAAGAGACCGCAAAACTGATCGTCCTCCTCGCGCGCATATTCTTCCTCCAGACGACCGCCGAACGTCGCGTCCTCGGCCGCCAGGGTTTCGAGGGCGGATTCGATTTCCCCTTGCTGCGCCTCGCTGAACGCCACGATGCCGACGCTCCGCTTCGTCTCGCGCCGCAGGAGTTCGCGCACGAGCAGGGCGATGTAGGCGGCTTCACCGGTGTTACGCCGGTTCTCGTAAGGACTGGCTTCCATGAAGTGAAAGCTGAGCGGCCGGGCGAGCAGTGAATTACAATGTGCGGATGCGTCGGCCGCGGTGCGGACAACGATCTCGGCCTGCTCCGGGGCCGGCAACGCCCGGTCGGGAATGGTGTAGAGATTGCCGGCGTAGAACGCGGCGTTGCTGAAGCTGATCAGCGATTCGGATCGGCTGCGGTAGTGCCAGGCGAGCAAGGTCGCGGACAAATTCTTCGCGCTCTGCGTGAGGAAGCTGTCGGCGTCGAGCGAAACGGCGACGCGTTCACCGTCTTCCTCGACTTCGAGCGTGTCGTCGTCGGGGTCGCGCACGGCGGAAAAGAAATGGGTCGGCGGGAGCTGCATCTCGTCGCCGACGACGATGACCTGTGGCGCACGATAGAGGGCTGGGACCGCTTCCTCGACCGGAATTTGACTGGCCTCGTCAAAGATGACCACGTCGAACAAATCGGGTGCCAGCGGCAGGGTGTCTGAGACGCTCAGAGGACTCATCAGCCAGATGGGCTTGAGATCGCGCACCACGCGGCCGGTGTCCGCCGCCGCGAGGTCGCGGATGGACTTGTAGCGCATCGTCTTTCCGAATTCGTGCTCCAGATCGCGGCGACCGGCGCTGTAGCTTTTCTTGAAGAGTTTGCCGTCTCCATCGAGCTGCGTGGCCGAAAGCGTGGAGAGTTGAATGTGCTCGCGGAAGTGCCGCCGGACTTCGGCACGGATGACGGCGGCGTTCCCAGCCAGCCATTCGCGCTCGGTCCTTCCAATTCGCTCGGCGAGCCGGGCGACGGTCCGGCCATCGAAACGCGGGAGCCATCGCTCGGCGCGATACACCTTCTCCAGGCTGGCGCGCGCGACGCCCGCTTCCAATGGATCCGGTGAAAGCGGGAAGGTGCGGAGCGCGTGCGAAAAGGCGGGCGGCGTCTCGGCGAGTTCACCGAGGAGGGGCAGCAGTTCCGGCAGGGCGTGCGCCTCTTCACGCAAATCGCGCACCCTTTCACCGATCGTCGAAAGGTCATGTCGCCGGAAATCGGCGAGTAGTCTTCCGAGAACAGAAATCAATTCGCCGAAGCACGCAGCCAGCGCATTCAGGCGCTCGACGACGGCGGGGCCTTGGTCGGCATCCAACAACAGGCCGCGGAGTGCGGTGAGAGCGGGCATTCCGGGGTCGGGCGATTGCAGCGGCGCGATCATCTCCAGCAAGGCGGCAGGCTCCACGCCATAATCCGCGCGTGCGGCCTGCCGTGCCTGGTCGCGTGCTGCGACCGCAGCGTATTCCGTCTCCAGCTCGCCGATCACTTGCGAGAACGCCGGAGGGACGGCGTGCTGGGTGAAATCGTAGCGCCTCTCGATCACTTTCTTAAATTGCCACCACGACGGCTTCAAGAAGCGCACAAATGAACGCTCGCTGGCTCGCGCTTGCGAAAGCGCAGCGGCGACATCACCCGCTGGAAGTTTCTCGCGCCAGTGCTGGGTTTTCGACTGCGCGCGCTCGACCGCCTGGTCGCACTTGCTCAGTTCCGCAGCGGCCTTCTCCACCGCCTTGGTGAGCTTGCTCTTGGGGTTGAGAAGATCGAGCTGACTGCGACCGGCCAGCTCCGCGACTCGCGTCGAATACGCGACCAGCGCTTCGATTTCCTCCACGGTGTCCGCGTGCTCCTCGGACAGGCCGCTGCCGGCGAGCGTGGACTCGACTTCAGCGAGCAGCGTCTCCGCGCGATCGGCGAGGGCGTCCAGTGTTTCCAGGGGGCGTTCGGCGCGGATCACACCGTCGCCCAGCCAGCGAAAGGGATGGGCCGCGAGGGAATGCGTATCGGTGACCTCCGTGAGCGTCGCCGCGATGCGGTGGGCGAGTTCGGAGTGTGTGCGCCACTCCGCAAAGCTCGGGAGGTGTTCCGCGTCGCCAGAGGAAAGCTGCGGCTCGTGCTCGCGCAATTCGACGAGCCGGTGCAGCAGCTCCCGGACGGGCCGACCCACATGCTCCGGGGCGCTGCGCATGGCGGAGTCAAAACGGCGGAGCAATCCGAGATCGTGCTCCATCTGTCGTAGCAACGCCGTCCGACGTTTGCGCGCGGCTTCGGCGCCGTCGGGCTCGGTGAGCCATTTTTCGTAGGTCTGCTTGAGATTCAGTACGAATTCCTTTTTGTCCGTCTGCGAGTCGTGGATGAGGCAGCAGAGTTCGTCGAGCCCCTGTTGCCGCAGGCGATGGAAGACGACATCGATGGCCGCGCGTTTCTCGCAGACAAAGAGCACGCGCTTTCCGCGCGCGACATAGTCGGAGATGAGGTTGGTAATGGTCTGCGATTTTCCCGTGCCGGGCGGTCCCTGGATAATGTAGCTGCGACCCGTGCGCGCGAGCGCCACCGCGGCCGACTGCGTGGCGTCGCCGGGCACCACGGGCCACTCATCCGCTCGCGCGAGAGCGGCGGGCGCTTCGGCATCCATCGGGCGGGGATCGGGCGAGAAGACGCGGTCAAAGGCTTCGCTGGCGATTCCGTTTTCGAGCAAGGCGCCGTAGTCACGGACGAGCGACATCTTCCGATAATTGAAGTTGCCGACGGTGAGCGAGCAGAGGTCAAAGTCCCAGGCATAGGGATTCCCGGGACGCTCTTCGGGCAGCGCATAGGTCTGCCGCTCGGTCTCAATGACCGGCTCGGACGGCACCGCCGGCGCGACCATGTGGGGCCTGCGAGCCTCGCCCAATCCACCCGCAGCCGCCCGCTGAGGCAGCGGCGCGGGCTGCACCTTCTCACGAAAAAGCTGCAATCCCAAAGGGTGGAAATTCTCGCGGTCGTAGCTGTCGCTGAAGCTCGCTTTCTTCCTCGTTCCGGGAGCGCGGAGTTTCTGTTTGCGCTGGAATTGCGCGAGCCGCTGGCATGCGTGTTCGTGGATGAGCTGGATTTCCGGCTGGTCCACGAGTCGAAGCGTGACGCCCGGTTCGCTCGCGCGAATCTGCGCCGCAAGCTCGCGGTGAAATTGCTCCAGCGGAACTTCGCGCAAATCCACCGACTCCGGCAGCCGCAATCCGTAGAGGTGGTGGAGATGATGACGCAACGCGGGGTTGACCTCCGCTTCGTTCGACGTGGGATCGAGCAGGTACTGGTCGCGCACCCCTTTCTTTTTCGACAGCTCGACGGGCAGCAGGAGCAGCGGCGAGACGACACGCTCCTCCGGCGCTTCCTTGAGGTTGTGCCAGTGGAGAAACGCCACGACGAGACGAAGCTGGGCAAATCCATACTCGGCCCGGTCGCGTCGCGCATCGGAGATGAGCTTGTCGAGTGCGCCCGGAAGATACGGCTGGTCCTCGAAGCGCAGCCAGCGGCCCAGATTCATCGGCTTGCCCTCGATGACCTCCGCAGCGAGTGCCGGATGCCACACGAAAAGCTGTTCGAGCCGCACGCTCGCCAGATTCATCACCAAGGGGACGCTCGCGATGGTGAGGTTGAGCGAGGCTTGCGAAGGCTTGAAATAGAGCAGTCGGTTGCGGCGGGAGATCTCGAAGAGCCGATCGCGCAAATGCGCCTGGACCCGCTTTCGCCGGCCACTGAGACCCGCATCGGCAAAGCCGCGCAGATTGGCCATTTCGACGTCGGGGGTCTGTTCCCGGTAGTTCGCCAGGCGGCGGATGAGCGAGGGCAGATCCGGCGCGCGACGATGGCGGTTCAGCTCCGTCATCTCGACAATCACCGCGGCGAGCACCGGATGCAGCCGCGGGTTCACGCGAAAGAGCTGGGTCCGATTGGAAACGAAAATGCCCAGGTCATCCACCTCCGTGAAATCGAGGCCGAGCGCGAGACTGGCGAGGACCTGGCCCAGGGCGAAAATGTCGGTGCACGCGTCATGATGGCCGAGCAATTCCTCCCAGGTCCGATGGCCAGTGACGTAGGCCGGATGCTTCAGTTCGGCTTCGCCGTCGGTGACATCTAGATTCGTGTATTCCGTGCCGGCTGCGTCGTCCGAATTCACGCGTGCGTGGCCGATGACGTGGAGCGCGCTGGCGACCGGCCGCTGAAGTTCCTCCACCCGCGCGCTGTTCATGGTCGGTGCCACCGCAGTGCCATGGCACCGGAGCGCACCCGGTTCATCAAGGGCGAGATTCCCGACTCCTTGCAGCGGGGCGACGAGTGTCTGCTCGTGCCACGCGGCGACCTGGCGGAAAAGCGGGAGCACGGCCGCCAGCACATCGTCGGTCGGGAAACCCACGCCTTCACCGCGCTGCAGGAGTTTGAGAAAAGGCGTCTCGCTCATGCGTTTGTGTCTGGTTTCACCTTCAGCAGGCCCGTGCGCATCGCCTCCGCAAATTCACTCCGCACTGCCGCCGAGGACGCCCACTGCCACAACTCCGGCTCCGTGCTCTTCAAATACGCCACAACCTCCCGCAGGTACGGAAGCGGGGTGAGAGTCGTCGATTTTGGTGGGGTAAAATCAGGCACAGGCGAACCGGCTATCAGCAGGAAAGATGCTTACGGATAGGAACAAACGGATTTCGTCGCCCGACGCGCCGCGCCCGGGGAGATTGCTTTCGCGAGGCGTTCACCTTGGAACAGTCGCGACGCTGGAGCGGATGGGGCAAGGGCTTTTGGGGACCTTGGCCCAGTTGAATCATAACTAATTTCCTTTTAAGCCAGACTGTATTCCACAATCATCGGCCGTGCCTGAGGATTTCCAATTTGATGTTTTTCTGAGCCACAGTTCCAAGGACAAGGCGGTGGTGCGCCCGCTGGCGGAGCGGTTGAGGAAGGACGGGGTGAAGGTGTGGTTCCATGAATGGGTGCTCAAGCCCGGCGACAGCATTCCGGCGAAGATCGAGGAAGGGCTGGAGCGCTCGCGCGTGCTGGTGCTCTGCATGTCGGCCAATGCGTTCGGCTCGGACTGGGCGCAGTTGGAGTCCGGCACGTTCCGCTTTCGCGACCCGCTGAACAAGGAACGCCGCTTCCTTCCCCTGCGCCTCGACGACGCCCCCATCAAAGGCTCCCTGGCGCAATTCCTTTACATCAATTGGCGCCCGGCGGATCGCGGGCTGGAATACGCGAAGCTCATCGAAGTCTGCCGGCCGCCGGTGAAGCCGACGGTGACGCAAGCAGAGGCCGCAATCCGGCAGGTAGCAGAAAAGGCTATCCAACTCGATAACGCGGTTGAAGTTCGGAGCTGTGCGATGAGTCAGGATGGGAGCCGTTTCCTCACTGCTTTTGGTGATACCGTGCGATTGTGGGACGTGGAAACGCGAGGCTGTCTGCAGGTCTTGCGCGGGCACACTGGCACTGTCGAGATGGTCGCATTTAGCGCTGACCGGAGTCGTGCCATTTCGTGTGGCGATAACGGGATCGTGCGGCTGTGGGATGCCGAGACAGGGCAATGTCAGCACGTCCTTGAAGGCCACAGTAGCACGGTCTGGGGTGTAGCGTTGAGCACCGATCGCAGCCTCGCCGTCTCCGGTGCCAGCGACAAAACCGTGCGGGTGTGGGACGTGGAGACAGGACGGTGTCTCCACGTGCTCAACGGCCACACGAACAACGTAGTGAGCGTGGCGTGCGGCCCAGATCGTCGTTACATCCTCTCTGGCGGTGGTAGCGGTGATAAGACTGTGCGGCTGTGGGACGTGGAGACAGGGCACTGTTTGCGCGTGCTTGAAGGCCATAACGGTGCGGTCTGGAGCGTGGCCTTGAGCCCTGATGGTGACCGCGCCCTTTCAGGTTCAAGCGACAATACTGTGCGCCTGTGGGAAACGGAGACGGGGCGCTGCCTGCGCGTGTTCGAAGGCCACACGGAGACAATCCGGAGCGTTGCTTGGAGCAACGATGGCGGCCTCGCCCTCTCCGCTGCCGGAGACAAAACCGTCCGGTTGTGGAATGTGGAAACTGGCCGTTGCCTGCGCGTGTTCGATGGCCACAAGGGCGGGGTCGTAACCGTGGGGTGGAGCCCCGATGGACGCCGCGCCTTCTCCGGCGACAAGAAGGGCGGCATCCGGGTGTGGGATCTGTCGGAATTCGTCACCGAGACGCGAGCACCGAAACTCACTAGGCCCGCCTTGCCGCTCGCGCCGGACCAAGTCCAATACACAAACGCCAAAGTTCTCCTCGTCGGCGAGAGTGGAGCGGGGAAGACGGGGCTTTCCAAGCGGCTGGCTTTGAATGACTGGCAGCCCAGCGACTCGACGGTCGGCGCGTGGGCGACGCAGTGGAAGCTGCCCGTGTCTGGCCCCCAAGGCGTCGAGCGAGAAATTTGGCTCTGGGATTTCGGCGGGCAGGCGGACCAGCGGTTGATCCACCAGCTTTACATGGACGAAACCGCGCTGGCGGTGCTGGTCTTCGATGGCCAGAAGGAAGACCTCTTCGAGACGCTGGGCCAGTGGGATCGCGATCTCACCCGTGCCTCGCGCAAGGAGTTCGCCAAGCTGCTGGTCGCCGGGCGCGTGGATGCCGGCGGTCTGCGCGCCAGCCGGAGCGAGGTCGAGAAGTTTGCGGCGGAGCGCAAGTTCCGGGGCTTTCTGGAAACAAGCGCAAAGAGGAATCTGGGCTGCGAGGAACTCAAGAAGTCCATCCTCGACGCCATTCCGTGGGACGAGCTTCCCTGCCGCACCACGGAGGTCCTTTTCAAGCGGCTCAAGGAGGAGATCATAGCGCTCAAGGACGAAGGCAGGGTGCTGATGCGCTTCAACGAACTGCGCGAGACGCTGCAACTGCGGCTGTCGGGCGAATTGGCGCGGTTCGCCGACGCTGAACTGCGCGCGGTGCTGACGCTGTTGGCCGGTCCCGGCGTGGTGTGGGAGCTGGCGTTCGGCAGCTGGGTGCTGCTCCAACCGGAGCGTATCAACGCTTACGCGCAGGCCGTGATCCGGACGT
>JAYTHD010000260.1:0-3497 GCA_043732975.1 Verrucomicrobiota bacterium | reverse complement strand
CGCCACCGCCGGCCCGGTCGCGGCCGGATCGGTGGCGTCGGCCTCCAACAGCACCACCGGACTCTCCCCGCGCAGCAGCGACCGGGAAAAATTCTCCGGAATGCTGACGACAAACTGGACGATCCCGAGTCGCAAAAGCTCCTCCGCTTCCGCCTCGCTCCGGGCCTCGTGGGTGAATGCCATATAATCGCTCTGTCGCAGCGCGGCGACGAGGGAACGTCCAAACGGGCCGTGGTCCGCCGCCAACACCGCGGCCGGCAAATGCTTGGGATCGGAATTAATGGCGAAGCCGAACAGCATCAATTGCAGCAGCGGAATGCCCACCATCATCGCAAACGTCACCCGATCCCGGCGCATCTGAATGAACTCCTTGAGCACAATCGCCCAGAACCGGCGGATGACGAAGTGACTCATTTGAAATTGTCCTTCGCGGATTCCATCAGGCTGATGAACACATCCTCCAATCCACTGGTCACCAACTGCCACTGCCTCGTCGGATCCGCCCGCAAAGGCGCAATCGCTACGCCCAACGCCTCGGCGTCCCGCCCCGTCACATGCAGGGTCGTCCCGAACGGCACGATCTGCTCCACGCCCGGGCGTCCGCGCAACGCCCCCGCCAGCGCTTGAAGCCCGGACCCGGAAACCGCCCACGTCGTCAACCGGGCCGACGCCACCACCTCCGCCACGGTGCCTTGCGCGAGAAGCTGGCCGTACGCCAGGTAGGCCAACCGATGACATCGCTCCGCTTCATCCATGTAATGCGTCGTGATCAGGACCGTGAGTCCCTCGCCCGACAGCCGGTGAAGCTGATCCCAGAATTCCCGCCGGGCCTTGGGATCCACCCCCGCCGTGGGTTCATCGAGCAGGAGGAGGTCCGGTGAATGAATCAGGCACGCGGCCAGTGCCAGACGCTGCTTCCAGCCGCCCGAAAGTTGCCCCGCCAACTGGCCGCCGCGCCCCTGCAAACCGAGTCGATCAATCGCCTCGGACACCGCCATCCGACGGTCCTTCACTTCGTAGACCCGGGCAATGAAATCGAGATTCTCCCGGATGGACAGATCCTCATAGAAACTGAACCGCTGCGTCATGTAACCCACCCGCTGACGAATCTCCCGTTGCTGCGTCAACACGTCGTAGCCCAGACACGTGCCCCGACCGGATTCGGGCGTCAGCAAGCCGCACAATATGCGGATGAAGGTCGTCTTCCCGCTGCCGTTGGGACCGAGAAATCCGAAGATCTCCCCGCGCCGCACCTGCAAATGGACGCCGTTGACCACCGTTTTGTCGCCAAATCGCTTGGTGATGCCGGCGACATCGATGATCAGCGGAGCCGACGCGAGGTCCATCAGCGGGTCACGTCGACGG
Organism: Verrucomicrobiota bacterium; assembly: GCA_043732975.1. GTDB lineage: Bacteria > Verrucomicrobiota > Verrucomicrobiia > Limisphaerales > UBA9464 > CANIZL01. Next base: position 2,132 of record JAYTHD010000260.1, on the reverse strand, counting down.
GTTGACCGGGATGCAAGTCACGCGCGGCGGCGGCATCGACCGGCGCGGCCTCCACCAGGAAAACCAGTTTCGAACGATTCTCCCGGTTATACAGCACCGGCGGGGTGTACTCCGGCTGTGGGGCCAGGTAGTTGATCCGTGCCGCCAATGGCTCCGGGTGTCCGGTGAAGACAACCCGCACCCGATCTCCCACCTTAAGCCCGGCAAAGTCGGCCTCGGGAACAAAGAAACGGATCTTGATCTGCCCCGGCGGCAGCAAGGCCACGATCGGCGCTCCGGCGCCCACAAATTCTCCGACGCGATACAGCGTTTCGAAAACCAACGCGTCCGCCGGCGCCGTTTGGGTTTTCTGGTTCACGTTCCAATCCGCCCGTTCGACGGCCGCCCGCGCGGCGACCACCTCCGCCTCCGCCGCAGCGATCACGCCCGCCCGCCCGCCCAATCGGGCCGTCGCCAGCTGGGCTTCCAGCTCCAGAATGAGCTTCTCATTTCCCTCCAGTGTCAACCGCGCCCGATCCAAGTCCTCCACCGTCGTGGCCCCGTCGCGCTTGAGCTGGGTGATGCGGGTCCATTGGAGCGCCGCCAGCTCCCGGGTGGAACGGGCCTGCCCCAGACGGGCCTCCAGGGCCGCCAGTTCGGTGGGACGCAATCCCTTCTTCAAATCCTCCCACCGGGCCTGCGCCTGAAGCCACCGTCCACCGGTCTCGTGCTGGGTGGCCAGTTCGCTGCCTTTTTCCAGGGAAAACAACGGCGCGCCGGCCGTCACCCGGGTGCCCTTTTCCACGGCCAAAGTTTCCAAACGTCCCGCCAGCGGCGCCGCAACATAAATGTAATCGCCCTCGAAATAACCCTGCCAGGCCACGCCGGGGGCCGGACGGCACCCCGCCAGCAGCAGCAGGCCGAGGCCCAGGACCCAACCGATCGTCCAAAAACCGAACTTCATCATATCGCCATTCCACCGCGAAATATTGACCGCCGCCCGGCACCACTCATCTCCCTCGGAAAAGGTGCGTCGCCCGAGCCGGGAATCCTCTCCGCATTCCCATGAATTGTAGGGTTCGGACGGGAAAACACCAGCCCTCGAAACGTGGCCTTGCCAGAGCCGAACGACCTCAAGGCGAAACGCCCGCTCCACACACTCAAAGGCCGTCGTCGTCAAATGGCGCCTTGACTAAGTCCATAATATGAGCTGCCCTTGTCCACGAGCGCGTCGAGGAAAATTGTTTGTTTTCAAGGTTGGGCTGGAACGGAATCGGTCGGCCGAGGGCGGCCTTCGGATCGGAGTCGATCCGGAGGAGACTCTTGGCGACGGAAGACCCGTTTCCCTTTAAGAGCGGTTCGAACGAGATCCTTTCAGCGCTCTTAAATAATTACTCAATGAAGAAAATCACTCCCTGGATGCTGGCGGGCGCCGTTCTTGCCACGGTCAGCCTGTCGGCACAGCAAAACATCGTCGTCAACCCTGGGTTCGAGGACGGACCCCAATTCGACGCCCCCCCCTGGGGTGTCGGCGGCTGGCGCGGCAGCGTCCGGACCACCACCGTGGAAAAACACAGCGGCCGCCGAAGCCTTTTCGTTGAAGGCGGCGGCGATGAAGGCGGCATCAATTCGGCCCTGCAACTCATACCGATCGACCCGACCGGCCAGACCAAGTATCATTACCATTTCTGGATCAAATTCCCCAACGCCTCGGTCGCCAACGGTCTGGTGGGCCGCACCCGCTGGTATTTCGACGGGGGCGCCAACGGCGGGCAGCGAACCACGATCAATGATTCCAATTGGACCCAGATCGATGACGGCGGCCAGGATTTGATTCCCGCTCCCGGCGACCAAAAAATCGCCCTGCGCTTCTATACCTACGGCAATCACGAGGTGGCTTATGTCGATGACTTCGAGTTGGTCGGGGAAGCCACCGGCAGCCCGAGTTATCCCGGCGTCACCGGCGTGGTCAAGGATGCCGGCGGCCAACCCGTCGCCGGCGCCGTGGTTTTCCTCAATAGCAACGCCAAGGCACAGCTCTTCGCCAATTCCTCCGCCGTGACGGATTCCACCGGCCATTACACCGTCTGTGTCAAGGATGATGGCGACTACTATGCGGTCGCCTGGAAAGCCGGCTACAACCTCAGCTCGGA
>JAYTHD010000259.1:0-10956 GCA_043732975.1 Verrucomicrobiota bacterium | reverse complement strand
ACCTGTTTGTATTTGAACGTCAGGCCGGCTGAGCGGACGGGAACCCTCACGCGGGGAGCAGTTGCTCGTCTTCCTCTTCCTCGGTGATCGTGGATTCGTCGCTCGTTTCCTCCAACGGCGCAAAACGCTCGGAATTGAAGCCCAATTCGCCGTTGAGTCCGGATTTGAGCGCCGGATCGCGCGGGTTCAGGATTTCTTCCAGCAAGACGCCAATCTCGCCATCCTTCTGACCCGACCCGGCCTGGGTCAAATTGCCCCGGCCGATATAACAAGCCCGTACCGTGTAAACCGAGTCCTTCTTCGGCAACTGCGCGAAAAGCTCGTATGCCAGTGGTGGAAAGTCGTCGTTGATGCACACGACCCGTTGTCCCTTGTTGAACATGGCCGGGATTTAGGCAGGCAAATCGTCGCTCGACAAATGGATGGGCAACGGATCCCTGGGGCGTCCCGGAAGCCTCAGCGATCGCGGCGGGGAAGGGGCAACGGCACTTGAGGTGGCTGGATTTGTCTGGAAGTCTTCGTCGGTGCTTGTCCAGCGTCACGTTCCGTCGCACTACCGGGAGATTTTTTCCGCCGAGGCCGTGCAAATGGCCGTGGCGCGGTTGGCCGCAGAACTGACATCCTGGGCCTGCGAGGTGGAGGCCACGCACCGGGAACCCGTCCTGGGGGTTTGCGTCCTGCGCGGGGGGTTCGTCTTTTTTTCCGATTTGCTAAAGGCCATCCCCACCTCGATCCAACCGGCATTTGTCCCGTGCCGGAGCTATGCGACGGATGCGATTTCACGGCCGGACGACGGCGTGCGGATCCGGTGGGAGGATTTCGACTGCGCCGGTCGGCATGTGCTCGTGATCGACGACATTTGTGATTCTGGGCGGACCCTGGCGCTGCTGCGGGGCCGGATGTTGACGGATCGCGCGGCTGAAGTTCGCACCTGCGTGCTCATTCACCGGGCGCGGAGCGACAGCGTTTTCACGCCGGATCATTTCGGGTTTCTCCATTACGGCCCCGAATGGTTCGCCGGCTATGGCATGGATGATCGTCACCGCTTCATGAACTATCCCGCAGTTTATCTAACCGACCCGAAAGGTTGACGTGGCCGGCGTTTCGCGTGTTTGTTTCGCCCCATGCAGTTGGGTTTTGTCACCGCGATCCTTCCGGATCTCTCACTGGCCGCTGTCCTCGAGTTTGCTCGGGACGAAGGCTTTCAATGCATCGAAGTGATGTGCTGGCCGGAAGGTCAGGCCGAGCGGAAGTATGCGGGAGTCACCCACCTGCGTGTTGCCGGATTGACGCAGGCCCAAGCCGACGATGCCCGTGCGCTGGCGGCAGCTCACGGTGTTTCCTTCTCGGCATTGGGCTATTATCCCAATCCATTGGACCCCGATCCGGCGATGGCGCGCGCAGCGATCACGCATCTCAAGCGGGTCATTCAGGCGGCCGCGAAATTGAAATTGAGCACGGTCAACACTTTTGTGGGCCGGGATTGGACGAAAAGTCTCAATGACAACTGGCCACGTTTCCTCAAGACGTGGCGTCCTCTGGTGGCCTTCGCGGAGGATCACGCTGTGCGGATTGGCATCGAAAACTGTCCCATGCTGTTCACTCAGGACGAGTGGCCCGGAGGCAAAAACCTGGCCACCACGCCAGACATCTGGCGTCGGATGTTCAATGACATTCCCTCACGGCATTTCGGTCTGAACTATGATCCGTCGCATTTCGTACTGCAGCAGATGGAACCGGTCAGCCCGTTGCTCGAATTTCAGGATCGGCTGTTTCATGTCCACGCGAAGGACATCAAGCTTCGCCGGGATCGCATCAATGAGGTCGGAAGGTTCGCCCATCCTCTGGAATGGCATCAACCCAGAATTCCCGGATTCGGCGAAATGGACTGGGGTCGCTTTATCGGCGCTCTTTTGGAGACCCGGTACCGCGGTCCCGTGTGCATCGAGGTCGAGGATTCGACTTTTGGCAACTCGCTGCCCGGTCGACAACAGGCTTTACGGGTGGCGGGGAATGTTCTGCGCCCCTTCCTGCCCCTGTCGGTTGGTCATCGCAACGGCTGATGCGCCAGGGTCCGGTTTGTTTCCGATAGGACGCCGGAGATGTCTGCGGGGATCGAATCGTCCGCAGTAAAATCGCAAAAGGAAGCGGGCTCAATGCCCAAGCAGACCGCCCATTCCCGGCAATTTTCCGCCCATCTTTCCGAACATTTTCTGCATCTTGCTGAATTTGCGCATCATCTCGCGCATTTCATCAAAGCGGCGCAGGACATTGTTGACCTCGGCGACGGACACACCGGAACCTTTGGCGATGCGTTGACGTCGTTTGGCATTGAGCAAAGCCGGCGTGTGGCGTTCGCCCGGAGTCATGGCGCAGAGAATTCCCTCCATCCGACGAAAATCGCGCTCGCCCTGCTTCAGGTCGGTCCCCTTGACCATTTGATCCCCGTTGGGAAGGAGTGAAACGAGGTCTTCCAGTGGTCCGAGGCGCCTCATCGCCCGCAGTTGATCCAGAAAATCCTGCAGCGTGAACTGGCCCTTGCGCATCTTTTCCTCCAACCGCGCGGCTTCGTCCATGTCGATTTTCTCAGCCGCCTTCTCGACGAGGGTGACGACGTCCCCCATGCCCAGGATGCGCTGGGCCATACGCTCCGGATGAAAAAGTTCGAAATCCTCCGGTTTTTCACCCACACCCATGAACTTGATCGGTTTGCCGACGACGGAACGGAAGGACAACGCCGCACCACCGCGGGCATCGCCATCCAATTTTGTCAGAATCGCCCCGGTGACCCCCAACGCCTTGTCAAAATGAGCGGCGACGTTGACCGCTTCCTGCCCCGTCGCCGCATCCAGCACCAGGAGGATCTCCGAAGGGTGGACGAGGTCCCGCAGTCGAACCAACTCCTGGACCAACAGTTCGTCGATTTGGAGTCGGCCGGCAGTGTCGAAAATAACAGTGTTGCAGGCCTTGGCCTTGGCCGCTTCGAGCGCTTCCCGGGCGATCCTGAGAACATCCTTCTCTCCCGGCATCATGAAAACCGGCACTCCGATTTTCTCTCCCAGTACGGCCAACTGATCCATCGCCGCGGGTCGGTAGACATCCGCCGCGACGAGCAGAGGTTGCCGGCCTTGTTTGAGAATCTGCCGCGCCAACTTGGCCGAACTGGTGGTCTTGCCGGAACCGTGAAGGCCGCACAGGAGTATGCAGGCAGGGTTCCCTGAAAGCTGCAGCGCGGAGTTTTCTCCGCCGAGCAGTTTGACCAGTTCATCGTGTATGATCTTGATGATCTGCTGCCCGGGTTGAATCGATTGGATGACGTCCTGGCCAAGAGATTGATTCTTAACGGTTTCAATGAAATCCTTGGCGACTTTGAAATGGACGTCTGCCTCCAGCAGGGCAAGTCGCACGTCCCGTAGCGCATCGGCGACGTTGACATCGGAAATTTTTCCGAGTCCGCGCAGGTTGCGGAAGACGTTTTGGAGCTTCCCGCTTAACGACTCAAACATCCTCGAACCTTAGGTGAGGCAGGACAACCGGGCCAAAGGCAAAAAGGAAAAACCTGCTCGACGCGACCAACTACTCGCTCCCACGGATTCTGCCTCGAAATCCGCCCGGCATACCGGCGCGGATCGCCCGGTTGGCGGTGATTTCTGGAGGTTGACTCCAAATGGTTCCCAGGATTGGGATTTGCCTCGATTTTCGGGCATTCCGCCAACAACCGCACGAAGAAGTTCCGTTGCGGGTTTAAGGCAGGAACGGTCGCCGGGGTTGCGGCTGGATAAAAGTGAAGATTTATCTCAACTATCTGCTTGACCTCCGGTTGTTTCTGAAGTCTCCTACGGGGGTACAGCAAGCAAGTGAGTCAAAAAACGAGATTTTTCCGTATGATTTCTATGAACATCAAGGCTTTAACCAGTGTGGCGGTCCTCTCTTTGGGGGCATCTATGGTTCGTGCAGAGGTCGTTTACGATCTTTCGGGGGGCCCTGGTAACAGTTATTACCAAGGGTTTAAGGAGTTTGGTGACGAGCTCCATTTGACGTCGGGTGGAGTGATTGAAAGTTTTTCCTTCGACTATTTCGCTAACTACTCGCAGTCGGCCGGAGTTACCTTCAAGATTTATGCGAACGACGGCGGGTTGGTCAGCGGCAGCAGTACGCCGGGAACTTTGCTGGATGCGCGGACGTTGGACGTGGCATCCGGTGGTGGTCATGTACAGATCCAGTATCCGTATGATGCGGCCAACGTTCTGCCGAGCACCATCACTTACACGGTCACTTTCAGTGGTATTGGCGGCGGGAGTTCGAATCGTGCCGGTTTGATCCTCCCGAACAGCGATCCCACAGTTGGTTCAAGCTTTAATGACATCTGGCAGCGGACGGGGCCCGGTGCCTCTGATTGGGCTTTGATTCAGGTCACGGATCAAGATGGAAATCCGGTGATCGCCAATTTCAAGGCCACCGTCACGACGGTTCCGGAACCCGGAACAATGGCGCTTTTGGCGTTGGGCGGTTTGGGATTGGTTGTGCTTGCCCGCCGCCGTTCCTAGTCAACTTCTCTCACTGAAAGGGCGCGACTCAATACGGAGAGTCGCGTCTCTTTTTTTTAGACTTTGCTCCCGGCCGGAGAGGCGAGGAGGTCTTCATTCGATCGATTTGGTTTGTCATGCATGATATGTAAGTCGTTGAAGAACGGCTTTGGTAAGAAACCAAGTCGCGATTTTCGGCCTTGGCGGTAGGTCGGTTACAGGCCGCTCCGCGGATCGTTTTACTTGAAGAACGAGATTGGCGTTTTGCCGGTTTCGCCATTATCTAACTCGAGTGAATTTTCCGTCGACACACTGGAGCATTTTGCGCGACGCCACCATGAACGGTGGTGATCGGGCCACGACGGCATTGGATGAGGTTTGCCGCCGCTATTGGTTGCCAGTTTACCAGACGATTGTTCAACGGAGGTATCCGACGGAAGAAGCCCAGGACCTGACTCAGGAGTTTATCGTCAAACTTACCGATAGCTCGCTTTGGCGACGTGCGGATCCCAATCGGGGGCGATTTAGATCGTTCTTGCTTGGCGCTTTGGCTCGCTTTTTGCGGGAAATCGAAGTGCGGCGGCGGGCTCAGAAGCGCGGCGGTGACGTCATGCATCTGAGTTCGGATGACGTGGCGGTCTCCGACAGTTTGCCGGACACGGAATTCACGGAAGAGATCGTTCGGACCTTTGACCGCAATTGGGCGGTTGGCATCATGACTCAAGCGTTGAATCGGACGCGTGAGGAATACGCCGCCGGAGGAAAAGTTGCGCTCTTCGACGCCCTGAAGTTATACCTTCCGGCGGGCAAGGAACCTCCCGCCTACGGACCCATGGCGGAGCAATTGGGACTGCATCTGGCGACGTTGAAGACGGAAATTCATCGATTGCGTTTGGCTTTTAGAAGTAATGTGCGTGCCGAAGTGGCCCAGACGGTTTCCGCGCCGCATGAAGTCGAAGCGGAATTGGGGTGGTTGCAGCAAATCCTGATGGACCGGGGTAGCCGCCTGAATGGTGCGGAGGCCGCGTAGCGCGCTCGGTTCCGCTGGGGGGCTTTATGGAGACCCAAAGATGCCCAGATTGCGGCTCGCCGCTGAGTCCGGAGGCGCTTGATGGGATGTGTCCATCCTGTTTGGCGGGCCTTTTGGGATTTGATGAATCGGGAGCCAGCCGCCCGCAGGAACTTCTCAAGGCAGCAAGCTCGCAAACTACGGATCGAGCCAGCAGATGGAAGGCCAAGGCAGATCCGGTTTTGCGTGCGAAGCTGACCCAATCTTCCCGGGGTCGACCAAGTCTGGCATCGCCAGCGAAAAAAGAGGTCGGGCAGCCCCGAAGCGAGACGCGAGAGAAGTCCGGAGTGCCAGCGCCCCAGTCCTCTGATTTTGGTGCAGGCCCAATCCCTGGTCCGCTTCCCACGGCCACTTCCCCGCGTCACCGGCGCGGTGCGGGACGGAATGTGGCGCCCGATGTCATCCTGGACGTGCCCGGACATATTGTGACGGCGGAAATCGCCCGGGGTGGGATGGGGATTGTCTACCGCGCCACGCAGTTGGAGCCTCGACGCGAGGTCGCCCTGAAAATGTTGTTGGCCAGCCAGGTGGGGATTCAGCATTTACGCGACCATTTCCTCCTGGAGGCCCGGGCCATTGCGCGGCTGGATCACCCGAATATCCTCCCTATTTATCACCTGGGGGAATATGAGGGCGTGCCTTTTTTTACCATGAAATTAGCCACCGCTGGTTCCCTACACCAGCGGCGAACCCGTTACCGAGCCCAGTGGACGTTGATTGCCGAGCACATGGCCATTTTGGCGGATGCGGTCAGTTACGCGCACCAGCGCGGTGTTTTGCATCGGGATTTGAAGCCCGGCAATGTCCTTTTTGATGAATCAAACCGGCCGTACGTGACCGATTTTGGTCTGGCGCGGGTATTTGAGCCGGGGCGGGAGGTGGTTGCCGAAGGGACTCATCTGGTGGGGACTCCCAGATACATGTCGCCTGAAGTTATCGCAGGCGGAGCGGACGCCGCCACGACGTCGAGCGATGTTTATGCGTTGGGACTGATTTTTTACGAGTTGATGGCACAGCGGGGCCCCTACGACGCCGCCAACGAGCACGAGCATATGCGTCGGGTTCTGGACGATCCCATTCCCCGGCCGTCCAAGCTGATGGCCGGTGTCCCTGCCGAGCTTGAACTGCTTTGCCTGCGTTGCTTGGAAAGTGATCGGAACCGTCGCCTGTCCTCGGCGGCGATGTTGCGTGACGAGTTGCGTCGGTGGTTGGCAGGAAAACCGATGAATTTCCAGGAATTGACCCGGTGGGATCGGTGGCGAATCCTGGTCAGTCGCCATAAGTTGCTGACGGCGTCCTCCGTGCTGGGCGGGATGGGCATCGCGCTCGCGTTGGGAATTGCTTTTTCGGCGTTTCGAAGCTGGAGGCAATTTGAGCGGGAACGCACGCAGACTTTGGAACGGGATGTCGCCAATGTGGAAGCGGGCCGCCTTGGGGACGCACAGCGGCTTCGCTACCAAGGGCGAATCGGGCAAAGGGCCGCGCTCCTCGGCGCCTTGCGGGAGGCGGGTGCCGCCCGCCCTTCCGTTGCTGCCCGCTCGGAGGCGGTGCGTGAATTGGTGCAACCGAATGTTGGGGAGGAGATCGCCCGGCATGTGCCGGGATTTGAGTTTTTTCGGAGCGAAGCGGCGGTTGATCTGGATTTGTTGGCGTTTCTTGGGCCGGAGGGAGACTTGCGAGTCTGGCGGCGAAGTCTCTCAAAACAACTGTGGCAGGACCGAATTTTGCAGATGGGACCGCATCCGGTGCTGGAGCTGAGCCCCAACGGACAATGGCTGGCCGCGGGTGGTGACGAAAACTCCGTCAGCATCTTCGAAACGTCGGGCACGACCGGGCCACGACCGGTTCCCGGACAATGGCTCGGTTTTTCCGGCGATGGCCTCACTGGTGTCAATTGGTATCAGGATCAGATCCTGTCGACCGCGTTGAATTCCGGCAAGGTGCTTTCCCAGTTGGCGCTGGAAGCCGGGCCGGAGGTTGTTGCACCACCGGTTGTGGCCAGCTCCGGTGGTTGGAGCGGCATCGTGGTGCCACGTCGGGAATCCCTCGAGTTGATTTCAATGGAAGGCTCGATTATCGATCATCTCCCGTGGGCGGGAAGCGCGCCGACCCTTTTGACCTGTTCCAGCAATCGAATTATCGCGGCTGATGGGTCGGGAATCGTTCGGGTTTGGACCCTTCCACATAAGTCGCTGCTCACGCTCGCCGGTCATTCGGCTCCCCTGCGACGACTCCTGGTGGATCCCGAAAACCGGCGATTGTGGACGACGGGGGGAGGAGGAGAGACCTGCTGGTGGGATTTGACGACGGGCGCCTTGCTGGGACGCGCTCCAGGTTGGGAACCGATTCAGATTTCGGCCGATTCGCTGCGGATGCTGGTCCAAAACGACCGCTCAATTTCACTGGTTCCAATCCAACCGGACGCCGGACGCCACAGTCTTGCTTTGCCGGTGCCAGAGGCGGTCACTCACCTGGAGTTTGGTCCGGGAAATCATGGGGTTCTGACGGTACAAGCCAGCTCGCTCACACTTTGGGATAAGACGTTCCACCATCCGGTCGCGTCGGTGACATGCCAGGCAGGGCGGTCGGCTCATTTCGGCGCCCGCGGTGACCGCGTCGTGTTGGTTCAGGCCGATCAGGTGCGCTGGTTCTCGGTGGGTGACGCCACCAACGGAGCCAGTTTCACGGAGTTTTCAGCGCCAGTCGTCCTCAGCGGTACCTCAAGACGCCCCCTCCGAACCCTGCCTGGCAATGGTGCAGTTCTGGTGGTGAATGACCAAAGCGAATTACTCGCCTTGGACGTTGACCATGGGACCGTGACGACAAATCTCTTCGGTCTGTCGGGAATTCCCCCGGGAGCCCTGGTGGCGGGCGAGGGAAGTTCAAAAATCCTGGCGATCAGCAGCCGCGCGTTGGGAACGTCGGTGATCCCCCGAGCCGGCCACCAGCCGTTGTTTTCCCTGCCGGAGAGGTGGGGTCCACTCCTTTTCAGTCCCGACGGTAGATCGCTGCTCCAAATGGGCGAGGCGGATCACCGGTTGCTGGATGCGTCCACGGGGCGGATGATTTGGACCGTTCCGGCCGACCCGGGACCGGCGGAAAGTTGTCTCGGCGTTTGGCCGATGGCTGGGCAGTATCTGTTGATTGCGTCGAGTCGCGGCAGCATCCGCCTGCTTCGACCGGAGACCGGTGTCGGCGTGTTGGATTTGGAGGCGCCGGCTGGAATTACCAGTCTGACCGTGAATCGAGAGGGGAGCCTGATAGCGTCAGGCGGGCCGACGGGGGTTGTTTCAGTGTGGGATTTGCCTGGATTGGAGCGTGCGCTCAAGGCCGTGGGTCAGGATCTGCCGTTTGATCGGCGGGATGGAGTTGGGCCTTAGCCACCGCGTGGTACCCGCACGCAGCCTTTTACCGCCGAGCGAGGCGGCAGGCTGCGCTGATTTCGCGTCGGGGTCAAGAGGGAGGAGGATCGCTGCCAGTGGTTTACGTTTTCCTGTGACATCCGCTCGGCAGCATGGTCTTTGCAGCTGATCGCCACCTGCGGTTGACAGTCTCACGGCTGGTCCTTAGCGTGCTCTCGATTTAACACAAAACACGCGCTGTATCATGTTGCGTCCCGTCCTTATTTTCGGATTCCTGGCCTCCCTCGCGGCGGCCCTCACCGCATTTTTGGTCACCAAGCCAAAGATCGACGAAGTCAATATAGCCCTAACATCGACTCGCGATAATCTGACCAAGATGACGGAAGCCGAGCGAAAAGCCGCCTCCGAGGCCAAGGCCAACAAGGCGGCCCGCGAAGAGTCCGAACGCCAACTCGCCTCCACCAAGGAAGAGCGCGATGGCGCCGTCACCCGGGCCACCACGGCGGAGGCGCAAGCCGCGAAATTGGGGACTGATCTCGCCAAGACGACCGGTGAACGGAACGATGCCCGGAATGAGTTGGCGCAATGGCTGGCGACGGGCGTGAAGCCGTCCGACATCAATGGCCTCCGGGTGGGGAAGAAGGCCGCCGAGGATGAACGGGATACCTTGAAAGACGAGAAAATTGTGTTCCTGCGGAAAGTGCAAACCTTGCAATCCAAGCTCGATGAGTATGTCAACCCCGACAAGGAAGTGGCCCTTCCCATCGGTTTGTCGGGCCATGTGGTTGCCGTGGACCCCAAGTGGAATTTTGTGCTGCTCGACATTGGCGCCAACGCGGGTTTGTTGGAGCGGGGACAGATGAAGGTTCACCGCGCCGGGAAGCTCATTTCCAAGGTGCGCATCGTTTCGGTGGAGGCGAATTCGTCCATTGCGAACATCATCCCCGAATGGCGCCAACCCGGGCAGGAAGTCACCACAGGAGATTCTGTTCTGTTCTAAAAGGGCTTGATTCTCGCTATGAACTCTTGGCGTCGAAAGTGTGTGCTTTGGCTCGCTTTGGCCGGTGTGGGTCTGGCTTTGACGGGCTGCCGTACCGGCGGGGACGATCTGAGTGAGCGTCCGTGGAATACACCCAAGAGCTGGGAGAACGGTTTGCCCTCCGCACTGACCGAAGGAAAGTGACCGGTTTTCCCTTTGGCCTTTTCCAGGGACCGCTGGGGGACTTGGGAGGCCTTCTTGACGGAAAGAGCGGGCGCGCCGGTGGCTGGAGTCGCAATTTCGGGGGGTTCCGGGTAGACTAATCCAGTCGGGAGTTGGTGGTTCGTGCCGGTTTCATCATGATTCAATAGTCGTCCGCGAAGTGAGCCTGTGCGGCATCCGATGGGGTGCCGCATTTGTCTTTTCCTCCTCCGCCTGCTCAAACCTAATGTCACCTTGGATTATCCTCGCCTGTGTGGCCGGCTACTTTGCGGCCTTGCTCGGTGTGGCATGGTGGACCGGCCGGAAGGCGGATGCCATTGGCTACTTTTTGGGAAACAAGTCGTCGCCCTGGTGGGCCGTGGCGTTCGGACTGATTGGCGATTCCCTTTCCGGCGTTTCATACATCTCCGTGCCCGGCGCCGTGGGCAAGGGCCAATGGCATTATCTGCAGGTCGTCCTGGGGTACGTGCTGGGGTATGTGATCATCATTCACGTCCTTTTGCCGCTGTATTACCGGCGGCAGTTGACCTCCATCTACGGCTATCTGGGGCAGCGATTCGGCCCCTCCGCCCAGCGGACCGGGGCAGCCTTCTTCATCGTCTCACGGCTCTTGGGAGCGGCGGCACGGTTGTACCTGGCAGTGAACGTCTTTCAGGTATTCGTGCTGGACGAGTTTCATGTGCCCTATGCGGCGACGTCGGCACTGATCATCATTTTGATCCTGCTCTACACCGTCCGTGGCGGAGTCAAAACGCTGGTCTGGACGGATCTCTTCCAAAGCGCCTTTCTGGTGCTGGG
>JAYTHD010000258.1:0-16051 GCA_043732975.1 Verrucomicrobiota bacterium | reverse complement strand
CCTGGATCCCAGCAGCCTGCAGCGGAACATTGTTCCGAAGATGTTCCGCCCGCGGAACAGGCGCCCGCACGGATCTGCTGAGAAACTATTCGCCAGGCTGATGATCCTCCGGTGCGGCAGATAATGCCAATGGCCAGCGCGGACAGGACCCAAGAATCCATCGCCTTGCCACGCGTTAGAATGTGGTACGATCGCCGCCGTCGTCTCGGCCGCTATTGAAAGTCTATCGGGATTCGGGCCGTCGCGATGGCCGTTTCTGGATCGTCCTTCATGGTGTCATTTGTTGGGAATGTCGTCCTGTGAAAAAGTGTCGATATAACAGTTCGGTTAAAATAGTTCTTGCGACGCTCAACGGATGAAATTTGGTCTTGATGTTCCTGAGTTTCGAAATGCTATTGCATTTTTTGACGGGAATGAGGAATTTCCTGGAACCAGAACTTCTGCGACGGTTGGAGCGGTGGTTTTATATTTTGCCGTGGCGACAGACATTGATTTCTGGCGACGGCATTAGCCCACGCGCCCGATAATTCTCCGACTAGCCTCCGCGAACAATAGGTATTTTAACCTATTCTCAATGGAAGTTAACGGTGGCTAATTGGGAAATATATCTAAACAACTACGTCCGCCTGGCCTGGGTCTCTCGTGAACCTCCAGACCTTCCGATGTAGTTTTGGCAGCTATTTGGCAATTCTTTGGAATGTACCCAAGTGCGTCCCGGTGCGCCCAACTGCAGGAAAACACGATGCGTCTTGAAATTCCTTCATGGAGCGCCCAGCCAGCGGGCCAGTCGCGTGCGCAGTTGCTGCCGGGCACGGTAGAGCCGCGACTCTACGGCCTTGACGGTCGTGGTCAGGATGACGGCGGCTTCGGCGAGGGTGCGATCCTCCAATTCACAAAGCACGATGGCTTCCCGCAAATCATCGGGGAGCTCCGCCACCGCGCGGCGTACGGCCGCCTGCTGCTCCGCTCGCACCGCCACTTCGGCTGGCGTGAGGTCAGTGGCGGGCAGCGTGTCCGCCAGACCTGGTCGACCGTCGACCGGGGTCGCGTCCAGGGAGACTTCCGGTCGACGCCCGCGGGCCCGGAGATGGTTGCGGGCCAGATTGCCGGCGATGGTATAGAGCCAGGTCGAGAAGCGGAGTCCGACCTTGAAGGCGGTCCGATGCTGGTAAACGCGGACAAACGTCTCCTGCGCCAGATCGCCCGCGGCGTCCTCGTCGCCCACAAAACGGCAGAGGAAGCCGTAGAGCGGACCGGCATGTCGCTCCATCAACTCCGACAGGGCGTTCTCGTGCCCGGCAATCAGACGCGCCATGTCGGCCTGATCGAGCGCGTCCACGTCACCGGGGCTCATGGTGGGTGGGCGGGGCCGAACCGGGCGCCGCCGGCGAGTTCAATTCCAGCGCGAGACGTTGCATTTCCGTGAGGTAACGGGCGCCCTCCGCCGGCGACATCACCCGGGCGACTTCCTGAAAGTGCCGGAGCATCGCGGCCTGGCATTCGGTGCGAACCGTCGCGGTTTCGGCGAGCTTTTGTACGATTGCGGCGCTGACGTTGGTGGCCCCGTTCAATAGGTTGGTCAACTCCGTGTGCTTCGTTGCCACGCGAACACAGAGGGCCTCGCATTGGGGCCGATACGCCTCGTGCAACGCGCGGATTTGTTTCAACTGGGCGTCGGTCAACCGGAATTCGCGGGCCAGCCAGGCAAGTTCATCCGTCTCCGGTCGGCCCACCGCCACCCGCGCCTGCCGGGCCGTCCAATAGCAAACGGCAAACGTGGCGCCGCCCAACAGCAGCGCGAGGAGCAGCGAGACCAGTCGACGAATCCGGTTCATGGCGCCGGATGCTGGAAAGGGCTGACGGCGGCCAGATAGCGCACCTGCTCGGCCCGGCGCAGTTGGTCGGTGCCGGCCTCGGTGCCCCAAACCGTACCGGCCAGCATTAGGAGACCCGCCCCCACCGCCGCGTAGGCGGGGTGGCGGACTCCGGGAAAAATCCACTCGAGCCAAGGGCGCGGCGCGGTCGCCGCGCGTGGAGGTTGCGCCCGATCCAGACGTCGCCAGACGTCTTCCTGAAAGCGGGGTGGCAGCGCCGTTGCCGGATGGGCCTGTTGGAGCAGGACTCTCAGGTTCGCGTCATCCGCATCGGGAGGGGATGGGTTCATAAAAAAAGGCGGTGGGCGAACCCACCGCCGTTGGAACAACGGTCAAGGGCAACAACCCCCGCCACCTTGGTTCTTCTTCATGGCTTGGCAATGACCCTTCGATTCGGCCGGGGCGGCGGTAGCCTTCCCGCCGGCGTGGCACGACATTCCGTGCGCGGAGTGGTCCGCCACCGCGGGCGTGGTTGTCGCAGTGTCCGTCCCGGGAGATGGGGCCGGGGTGGGGATCGTGGCGGCGAACAAGGCGGCGGCGAACAAGGCCAAGGCGGCGAGCGTGAAATGGAGTCTTTTCATAAGGGAACTTGCGAGTGGTATTTTATCGTTTGGGCGATGATCAGCATCGTCCTTCATCCCTGCCTACCCCGGCGCCCGGGGAATCCCGCGAAATATCTCCCGGAATCCCGTGCCACCCGGATTGGCCTTGGGTCCTGCCCCCGGGACAGGTATTTTATCCATCCGGCAGTGCGTCGGATGTGGCATTTTTTTAAACACCTTGACCCGACCGAGCCCACCACTGCACGCTGGCCGCCAATGGAACGGTCCGCGACAGCAGGCCTCCTCATATGCGGGGCGACGAAGGGCCGAGCGCCAATGATGATCGGATCCAATCAATTAAGACCTATGTTGAAAAGTGCTCTTCTCCAATTGTTGCTGCTGTTATTGGTGGCCCTCCGGCTCGGCTCACCGACACTGCACGCCGCCAACGAAAAGCTCTCGGGCGATCTGGCCAAGGCGATTCGCGGCGGAGACCTGGACGCAGTGAAGGCCGCCGTGGACGCGGGCGCGGACATCAATGCGCTCGATGAACGCAAAATGCCACCCATCGGGGCGGCGTCGCTCCTGGGGAAGACGGATATAATCAATTACCTGGCCGAGAAGGGCGCGGATGTAAATCGCAATGACGGATTTGGATATACGCCGCTGATGTGTGCCGCTCAGCGGGGTCAGGCCGGCGCGGTCAAGGCCCTGCTGCGGCATGGCGCCGATCCGGCGCTCAAGGGCGGCAATAACACCGATGCCCTTTTCTATGCCGCTCCCAAAGGTCCCGCCGATCCCCTGTTTGATGAGAAGACGGCCGTCGTCAAGATCCTGAACGACGCGATTGCCGCCCAAGGGAAGGACCTACCGGCGCTGGCACCGCAGGCACCGCCCGCGGCAATCCCCACCGCCGCCATCGCCAGGGCCCCGGTGCCGGCGAAGGCCATGGTCGCCGTGGAGCAATCACCAATCGTGACCAAAAATCCGGATGGCACGCTCGGCGTATTGCGTAAGGATGGCACGCCGGTGGATGGTATTAAGCTCTCGGTTCATGATCAGGAAATTGGTTCGCCCAGCCTGGTCGTGGCACCCAACGGTGCCTTTCATGTGGTGTATATGGAACGTCATGGTCCACCCTTTGAACTTTCAATCTATCATCGTTCCAGCACCGACAGCGGCAAGACCTGGACGGAAGCGAAGAACCTTTCCGAAGACATGCCCGATATCAAAGTCGGCCGCTGTCAGGCCATCGCCGCTGCCAAGGGGCGCATCTATGCGGTCTGGCGCGCGGGGCTGGGTAGGAATTTTCAGGCATCGGTGGACCCGACGGGCGCCGGACACTGCAATTTGATGTTCCGGGTGTTGGAAGGCGGCCAGTGGAGCAAGATCAAGCCGGTCCACCCGCCGGGGTCGGTGGATTCGCAAAACGATGGCTCGCTGTCGTGGTTTGTTGCGTTGGACGGCGCGGGCACCCCGCAGGTCGTCTGGAATTCCACCCCCAATAAATGGCATGATGAATTGGTCGATATCCGGAAGGGCAGCGGGACCGATGTCTATCGCTTCCAATTCAATGGCATTGGGAACGGGTTGGTCTTTCAGTCAGCCCTGGAGGGAGCAAACGCCAGCGCCCCGCGGGAAGCGATGCTGACACCGATCACGGGCGTCAAGGGCGACACCGCCCATCCACCGTCCTGCAACGGTCTGGATACGCTCAACGGATATGTCGATGCCGCCGGTGGATTGCATTTCATTGCCCGCGTGACCAGCACGGTTGATGACTCCTGGAAGGGAAAGAACCGCTATCAACTTTTTGAATCGGGCAAGCCGGGCGCTTATATGGATCTGCCCGATTTATCCTATCATGCCTGGCGCGACATTCCCACATTGCTGGTGGATGCCTCCGGGAAGAAGCATGTGCTGGTGCTGTATCCGTTTGGCGAACATCCCAGCGTGCGCGATTACCTGATCGGCACCGACCTCGAGCCGACCATCGTTCGTCAGACGGCCGGCACGAAGGGAACACTGGATGGTTTCCAGGCCTATCAAGGCCCCGGCGGTCGCATGATTGCTGTCATGCAAATGAACGACACGGGCGAACGCGGCGAAGGCGATGATTTCGTCTCCGTCAGCACCGGCGACGGCAAATGGAGTCCGCCGGTGAATGTCACGAACAACTCGGGTCGTCGCAGCTTTGCGTCCAAGGTGATCAACCCCGTTTCTAATGTGGCCGTGTCCCACACCTATTATCCCGGTCCGGCCGCAGCGGCGATCGATAACGAGGGCCATCTGCTTCTGCTCATGATCAACAACGAACGCGGCCTGTTTGGCAATCAGGTGGGAATTCGCTACTACGGCGGCAGCAGCAGCACACCGAAGCTGCAGTTCCTGCGGTTTTAGGGGATGACGCCGGATTGCCGGAGCCAGTTCACCACTCCCAATCCCGCCGCCCGTCCGCTCGCAAAACACAGGGTGAGGAGGTAGCCGCCCGTCGGGGCCTCCCAATCCAACATCTCGCCGGCGCAGAAAAACCCCGGACGGGTGCGCAGCATCAACTGCGGATCCAACGCCTCAAACACGACGCCACCCGCGGAACTAATCGCTTCATCCAGTGGCCGGGGTTTCACCAATGGAAGGGGCATATGTTTGATAAACGCCGCCAACCGATCCGGACGCTGAAGATCGGTCTTCGACATGAATTCATAGAGCAGCCCCGCTTTCAGGCCCCTAATACCCACGGTCTTTTCCAGGTGATTGGCGAACGAACGGTCGCCCCGTGGACGCTCCAGTCGCTCGGTCAACCAGGCTTGCGATCGATCGGGTGCCAGATCCAGGGAGATCAGAGCCTGCCCCCGGGCTTCGATGGCGTCGCGAATCAATGCCGACGCGGCGTACACGAGGCTCCCCTGGATCCCGGATTGGGTCACGATGAATTCCCCCTGCTGGGCAAAGGATTCAAACGTCAGCACCACCGGCTTAATGGGCTGACCGTCAAAGCGCTCCCGGAAATGCGGACTCCAGGCGACATCGAAACCGCAATTGGCCGGGCGCAAGGGCGCCACCGGAATGCCGATCTGGCGCAGCCAGGGGACCCAGCCGCCATCCGAGCCGAGGCGCGCCCAACTCCCGCCGCCCAAGGCCAGCACGACGGCATCCGCGCTGATCGTGCGACTTCCCTCCGGAGTCTCGAATACCATGGCGTCGTCCGAATTCCAGCCGAGGCATTTGTGGCGCACATGAAATTGAACGCCGGCGGCGGTCAGGCGTTTGAGCCAGGCCCGTAAAAGCGGGCTGCCCTTCATGGTTTTTGGGAAGATGCGACCGGAGCTGCCCACGAAGGTTTCGATCCCCAAGTCGCTGGCCCATTGGCGCAGGTCCAACGCCCCAAACGCTTGCAGGAGCGGCTCGATCTGCGCCCGCCGTTGGCCGTACCGCATCACAAAGGATTCAAACGCTTCGGAATGCGTCAGGTTCAGTCCGCTGCGACCCGCCAACAGAAACTTGCGTCCGACCGAAGGCATGGCGTCGTAGACGTCCACCTTCAGGCCGTGCTGACTCAGCACTTCCGCCGCCATCAAGCCGGCCGGGCCCCCGCCAATCACTGCCACAGAAAGGCTCATGTTAGGACTCGGATTCTCAGGGGACGGAGGCGTGGATCGTCATGAGACGAATGAGACGGGAACGAGACTCGAAGGCAACGGAGAAAATGGCCGCAGGCCCAAACCGGTGGGCCGAGAGTCCCCGCGAGGCACCCGCGTTGGGGCGTGAAGGGATACTCGCGAGGACTCTCGTACCACCTTACTTGCTGGCCTCCGGCCACAAACCCGGTGGGCCGAGAGTCCCCTCGAGGCACCCGCGTTGGGTGCCTGACTTCGTCAGCGGTTAGTTCGGCTGAGCCTCGCTCCACCTTGGGCCCGCTCCGAGCGAGCCGGTGGCGCCGGTGGTACGAGAGTCCTCGCGAATATCCCCGGACCCATCGATTCATATATAATATAAGTTGCCAGTCCCCTGGCGCACCTCCCCTGATCCATGCCTTGGAAATCCCGTCTGCCGACGACGGCGCAACCAATCAATCCCTCCCGGGAACTGGCGCCTCCCGCAGGATTTCTTCCACCAGATTCTTCACCTGATTATCCTCAACCTTCGCCTTCAGGGCCACGAGCGATTCCCGCGCCTTCGCTGAGAGGAGAGGAGGCAGCCTTTGCAGGGGATCCCGGAATCCTTGCAGCGCGGTCCGCAGTTGCACGGTGTTGCGCCTATCCCAGGTTGTCAGTGCGGCCAATCCGTCCGTCACCTTCCGGGGCTCCTCACTCGCGGCCAGTTGTTGGAAGAGTCGCCGGATCATAAACAGGGCGAGTGGCTTGGGATCCCGTTCCTCGGGTTGGAAGTAGCCCATCGGGTGCACGGGATCGAAGGCGCTGAAGGCGCAGTTGATGCAGCGCCCAGATGGCTTCCAGTTGCGTCTGTGGATCGGGCGGCTGCGCGAGCCATTGGTGCAGGACCGTGGTGGGGTGAAGCCCGCGCGCGTTGGGAACGTCCGTGCGGGTTCCCAGGATTTTCAGGGCCGTGGCCCGGTGCCATGAATTCGAGTGGGCCAGCACCTCAATCAATTCCCGGGTCGCCAGAGCTCCAGATTGACCGGACGCGGTGGCACTCCGGCGCGATGCACGTGCACGATCCGGCCACGGCCATCGTCCTCCACCCGCAGCCACAACCCGCCGTCCGGTCCCACCCGCGCCTGCGTGGGAGACAGGCGGGCAGTGAACTGAATGAGGATTCGACCCGGATGAGCGCGTGGGACCGGTCCGGAATTCGCAAGCTCGTATTGCCTCATGGCCTGCTCCCCGGCGTCGATCTCGAGAAGCCCGTCACGCTCGGCCGGCGTGAGTCGATCACCTTCGAACACCAGCGCGGCGCGGGGTTCTCCGTCCGCTGCGGGAAGCAGATTCAAGATCGGCCCGGCCTGATCCGCCCACTCCCGTTCCCGAAAATCGGTCTCGAAAGGAACCTGAAGCACGCCGGATGCGCCGGAGAGGAACAGGCGGCCGTGGCGATCAAACTGAATTCCCGATTCGCCCGACACGCCGGCGCAAACCAGATCCCAGTGAGTGCCGTCGGCCGCGACCCTTCCGATGCCACTCTCGGCGGGAGTGGGACCGCGGAAGGAAAAATAGAGCAGGCCATCCGGTCCCCACGCCAACAGTCCCGCGCTCGGAGATTCGCCGAACACCGCGGCCGGAAGTTGCCAGGGAGATTCCGCGTGAAGTTGGTTGTCGGAGACGGCGATGCGTTGTAGGCGGGCGCCGTTGGCGACCTGGAAGACGCCGGCGCGCCATTCCAGACCGACAGGCTGGGCGCACGGGTGACGAGGAACGCATGGCTGAGACTTAGGGTTGAGGCATCCCGATCACCACCGGAAGAACCGGTACGGATCATCCCACTCCTGCGGTGCGTCGAGGTAGAAGGCGCTGGACCAGGATTTGGCGTCGTTGTTTTTCGGAGCGGGTTCGTGGAAGCGTTGGAGCAGCGAGGTGGAGCCAGCCACGCCCAGGTTCGCCAGTACGCGATTGAGCAATACCGAGGTCTGGCGAAAGGTGCGGCGAAACGACGGCTCGCGCGAAAAAGTCCACGGGGCCATCTGGACGAAGACGACGTTTGCGTCGACAACGTTGGCCAGGACGCCGTCGCCGAGGATTTGCGCGCCGCCAGTCACCAGCGGCAGGTCGCGCGGATCGCGGTTGTGGACGTTGGCCGGACCAATCCCCGCGAATACGGAATCCGCGCCGGGGGACGCGAAGAAGGATGAGATATGTTCCGCGTTTTTCATCGTCACCTGGAACGGCAGGACGGCGTCGGCCTCCGCGGCATCCCATCCGATGGCGAGCAGGTGGCCTCCGGACTTCACGAGGTCGGCCACCGCAGCCGTGTTCCCGCCAAGAGCCCGCGCCGCGCCGGCAGCCAGCACCAGCACGTCGTTCGTCGACAGATGGCCGTCGTAGGCGCGGGCGTTCACGCCGAGGGATTCGAGAAAGGCTTTGCCCGCGGCGTCGCCCGCGTAAACGGCCTGGCGCAGCACGCCGGGTTTCCAGTCCGTCACGTAGCGGACGAGGCGGCGGGTCAGCGCTTCGGCGGCAGGATCGCTTTCGGTCCGGCCGGTGACATCCAGCTGACAAAAAATCATCATTCCCCGGCCCTCGCGGAATTCCATCAACGGACTGAACTGGAGGCTGAAGCCGCCGTCGACGAGCGGCAGGAAATCGCCGCGCGCGGGCTTTTCGATCAACACGGAAGCCACGTTGCCACGGTTGCCACAGCGCCAGACCCGCGTTTCAGGAAGGCCCGCCCAATCCACGGCCGGCCCGTGGGTCGATTTCAGGGGAAAGTCCAATTGCGACGGCAGAAGCGTCGCCGATCCGCGCCAGTCGCGGAGGTTGTCCGTCGTGACGCCAGCCAGTACGGGATGCCCGGGCACGCGTGGGAACACCTGTCGCAAGCCATATTCGGTAACGCGGAAACCCAGCCGCTTCGCCAGCACGTCGGTGGTCTGCTCGAACAGGATCACCTTCAACCCCTCGCGGACGCGGGCCAGGTCCGGCGCCGGGCCGTCCACGGTCAACGCCGCCTTGCCGATCACCAAAACGTCATAGGGCGAGAAATCGGCACCGGCCTCCACCGACGTGTGGGGGACGTCTAGTTCCCTCAGCATCGCCGCCGTTTCGCCCTTTGGATCGAACAGGGCAATCTTCGCGCCGACACCTCGCTGGCTCGCCGGTTCCCGCGCCGGCAGGACATCGATCGCGAATCGATCCTCCTGTGTTTCTCCGGTGTTGAACTTGGCGGTCAGATGAAGGGTGTGACCGCCGGCTCCGAGATCGCCGGGCAGTTTGATTTCAACCGGCAACCGCGCCTGGTCGCCAGCCGGAAGGGTCACGCTGCGGGCACCCGCAATGGGCGGTGTCAGGTCGATGGACCAACTCGCGTCGCACGTCACGGCCC
Organism: Verrucomicrobiota bacterium; assembly: GCA_043732975.1. Classification (GTDB taxonomy): domain Bacteria; phylum Verrucomicrobiota; class Verrucomicrobiia; order Limisphaerales; family UBA9464; genus CANIZL01. Next base: position 6,639 of record JAYTHD010000258.1, on the reverse strand, counting down.
GGCGCGAGTTGTTGATCAGGAGGATCTGTTTCGTGACCCATTCGCCGGGGGTAAAATGGTGCTCCTTGCCGGTGAACGCGCCGGGTTTGCCGGCAATATAGGCGAGCAATGGACGGTTGTTGCGGAGAAGCGCCTCGGCGGCTGGTGTTGCGATCCAGTCCGTCCGCTCGAACGCCATGTCCATTTGTTCATAGCGTTGGTCGAGGTAGTCGGGACTGAAGCCGGGCCGCTGCAGATGGGCCCAGTCCACCGGGAGTTCCCGGCGACTGCGATCCACTCCGGGTCGCAGTTTCCAATAATGAGCGTATTCCCAGGGCGAAATGCCGGACACGCCCCAGGTGCGATACGCCCGCCAGTTGTCGGTGAGGTATTTCGAGAGAATCGGATACTGCTCGTCAAAACGATCGGAGCCGACGGGATTCGGGTAATCCCAACGATGCCACACCCGGCCGGCGTGAAACTGCCGGGCTTCCCAGCGGAGATTCTGCTTCTCCACGTCGCTGATTTGAAAGGCGCGGTCGCCGAGGAATTGCGCGTTCCATTCCGCGACACAGAATTCCCACGGCACCTGCGCGCTGCCCCACTCGCGCTTCTCCTGATGCCAGCCGCGATAGATCGTCCAATCCCAGGTGAACGGCGCACCGTATTCGCAGGTAAACGCCGGCTTCACGCCCGCGGCGGCCCAGTGGCCAAACCAATCGTCCAGTTCCTGCACGGGCGCGAAATTTGGATAAAAATTGCTGTCGTGCAGCACGCCGAGATTGCCCGAGGCGTGATGATAAACGATGCGGCGTGGATCGAGCTGCCGGACGACGGCCTCGGCGCGCAGCGCCAATTGCACATTTCTGGCCGACCACGAATCGCGGGCTTCGTGAATGCCGTCAATCAGGTCGGGGTTCATGTCCTGATCATAACCGGTGGCGTTGTGGCTCATGACATACATCACCACCGACGGATGACCGCCCGCCGCCCGCACGTAGGCCGCCGCAGTCCGCGCGTAGCCATTGTTCGTGTCCGCGCCCGGGGCCTTCCATTCGTAATGACTGAAGTGCGGCTGCGTGAAGCCCACGAGCATGCCGACCTCATCGGCAGCGCGAAGAATCTCGGCGAAGCTCAGGTGGGTGCCCGGTTCGCAGCTGTAGTTGTGCGTATAAACGTAATTGATCCCGATGTTCTTGAGCCGCTCGAGAGTTTCGCGCGCGGCGGCATAGGTCGCCAGCGACGCGCCAACCTGCGCGTTGTCCAACGGCACGGCCGAGAGAAAGATTCGCTGGCCATTGAGATAAAAATCCCGGCCTTCAATCCAGAACTCGCGGTAGCCGAAACGCTGCGTCCAGCCGGTGTCGAGCGTCTGGCCGCCGGCAGCGAGCAACGACAATTCGAGGTCGAAGTGGTTTTGCGGCGTGTCGAGATCCCAGAGTTTTTCGGGCAACCAGTTATCACGGAAATCGAGTCGTCCGTCCGTCACCGCGCTTCCTGGAAATACCGGGCTGGAGAATTCCTTCACGCTGGAACCGTCCCTCGTCACGCGGGCACGGAGTTGGTAATGCCCGTCCGCTGCCAGTCCCTCCACGGCGGCGCTGATCGAGATTTCGCGTTGACGGACGGAAGTACCGACGCGGGCGTCGGTGATCTTCGGTCCGGCCGGAGTGCTTACGAGAAACACATCGCCGCACAGGCCGCGTCGCTCGACCGTGCCCTTCACTTCGCGCGCCGCGGCGGTGTCCACGTAGGACAGCATCACGCCCTTCAGCGGCAGTGCGAGGACGAGCAGGCTCACTCGATGCTTGGTGCCCGGCGGGCAGACGGCGCTCAGGTCGAGTTCGCCACCGGGAAAATGAATTTCGCCCGCCCGGGTGCCATCCACGAACACCGTCGCCAACGAGTTCAATGTCTCGGTGGTGAGCGAGATTCGCCGGCCGGTCCAATCGGCAGGCACGCTGAACCCGCGTTCGTACCAGGCGGCGGTGAGACCGACCAGTTTCACGTTCTTCCAAGCCGGATTCGCGAAGAGCGTCTGCGAATCCTTCTGCAGGTAGCCGGTGATCCCCGGCCAGCAACCTGGCACCTTGAAGAAGCCCCAGCCTTGATCCGGCACCGCGACCTCTTTCGCCTCGGCCGGTTGCCAGCGCCAGAGACCGTTGAGGCAGATGCGCTGGCGGGTCGGGGTGGTTTCGTGAGAGGCCTTGGCCATGTCCCAAACGGCCTCCACGCCCGCGGGCAGTGCGACGGCGTTGAAATTCGGATCCGCGCCCGACAGAGCGGCGGCGGCAACGACTGGTAATGGATTCAGGTCGAAAAGGCAGAAGACCAGAATCGCCAGCGATCGGATCCAAGACGGGGCGTTCATGAAAGGGTAGAACTTTTGTGGCCAGGGCATCGGTGGCACTGATCGCGAAGCTGGACACGCCAAGGATCAAGCCGGTGCGGACGACAGGACACTGCGAGTGGCCTCGCCCTGTCCGTTCGCCCGCCGGATGGGCTCACTCCTTCACGCGGAGTTCGGCGAGGGAAACCGGACCGGTCACTCCAAAGGCGTTCCGGGTTCTCGCCTCCAATCGATTGGCTCCCGGGTGAACGTTCCAGAGGAAGGCACCGGTGGACGGCTTCCACTCCCCTTCGTCCTGGCGTGTTTCAAAACGTTGGAAGTTCGGCGTGAGTGTCTTCAGCCCGGCGTTCACCTGGCCGCCATCCGTCGAAAGACGGAGAGCCGCCTGCCCGATGGGAAAATAGGTGTCCACGGCCGGATGCGCCGGCAGATCCCGAGTGTGCCATGAGGTGCCGTTGCAGAGGGCGTCCTTGGTGATGACCATGGCGCCATAATCGTAGCCGGCGTCCATGAGGTCGGTATTCGGGATGTAGCCAATGAAGCCGTATTTATCGAGTTCATCAGGATCCATGGTGAGATCGCCAAACCCGTCGAAGTGCTCGAGAAAGATCGGCAGGTCGGCTTTCCGGTAGCGCTTGCGTTCCTTGCCGACGACGAAGACGAGGTTCCGGCCATCCTCATAGAACCATTCCTGCCGGATCTCCCAGGCGTTGAGCGGCACGCCGTCCTTTTCCAAGTACAAGTTGCTGGTCGGATCGAGCATCACCCACTTGCGATATTGATTGGACCAGATTTCGGTGGTGGTGTGCTCGGTGGATCCTCCGTTCTTGTTGACGCCCTGATGCCGGCGCAGGGCCAGGGGTCGATCCACCCAGCCGAGACTGGCGGCGGCGGACACCATCACCTCCCCATATTGCGTGCAGAAAAAACTGTGGCCGTCGTCGATGCCCTGCAAGACCTGGAGCGCCCCTTTGGCGGGCGTCGACGGTCGACCAAACTTCTTGAACCGCCGGTGCACCCAGTCCAGCAGCTGGATTTGTTGAGCAAACTCGTCTTTGCCGGGTGCGACCACTGCCTCCAGATGGTAGTGCTCGCGCAGCTCCTTGAGTTTGGAATTGTTGGAGGAATCGAAGCGAAAACGCTTGGTGTGGGCACTCTCCACGAAGGGGAGGCTGTCGAGCTTGGTGAGCGTCACGGTGCGTCCGTTGAGATCGACTGGTTTGTCCAGCAGCAGCTCTCCGGCGAAAGACCGGGTGCAAATCGCCAGGCACAAGGCGGCCACCAGGTCGGGGCGACGATTCGATTTCATGGACGCAGGATAGGGAGGGCCACGGCCGGCGAGAAGCAATTCCTGAGTTCTCCGCGGTGGTGGCCGGCGGCCATAGTGCGGTGGTTTTGGCGTCGGCGTCGGCGACTGGGGGTTGCGCGTGCCGGGTCGGTTTTCCCGAAATGGACGGCGCGGTGCGGGAACTGAAATCAGGGTCCAGGTTCCGGGCCCGCCGCCGTGGCGTCCGGTTTTTTTTCGGGCTTGGGAAATTCGACCGTGGCCAGAGCGCGCTCCCGACCCAGTGGAACCTTGGCACAGTGGGCGATCAGGAATCCGTGAAGGAATCGCCGCACGGCATCGACCTCCGCACGGTTGGCGCGAATTTGGGCGATCTCCGGCCAGTCCGAGGACAACAGGTTTTCCATCAGGGTCCGGGCGCCCGCCGACAGCACCGCCGCCGGCAGGTCCGGTGCCATGCCTTGCGACGCCAGGAGCTTGAGTTCGAAGGCGTAGATGTTCCGGGGCTGCGCCGGTTGTCGTGGCAGATGCGCCAGAAAGCCTGCGAACAACTCGAATACCTCCGGCAACGGGGTGTCCCTTTCGGTCATTTGTTCCAGCAACGCGACGGCATAGGCGAGCTGTTTGAGGTAGGCGTAATCGGTTCGCAGGACGGGGCGCGGATCCAGCAGCGTGACCTCGCGCAGGATGTGGAGATCGCTGCGTCGCGAGCGCTGAAAGGCGACCTTGCATTCAAAGGCCAGGTCCAACTTGCCGGCGAACGGGGATTTGGCCTGGCGCGCGCCCTTGGCGACCGTGGCGACGCGACCGGCGTCCGACGTCAGCCAGTGAACAATCAGGCTCGTGTCGGTCAGGGGCCGCACACGCAGCACAAATCCGTGGGTGGTTTCCGTATTAAGTGGGGTGTAGGCGGCGGTGAATCGACTTCCGTGAGCCAGGATAACGTGTCCTGCTCCGGCGGCGAAAGATGAAACGCCGGGAGGCTCCGGCAAGGCGCAGCCGGCCGGCTCCCCGGACTTCTGGAAGCGCTCAGTGTCCGCTCCGTTGGGCCGCTGCCACCATTTCGCGCACCAAATCGGCGAACGGCTTCTGCGGATGCCACCCCAATTCGCGTCCAGCCTTCGCAGGATTGCCCACCATGCGTCGCGCCTCGGCCTGACGGAACAGGGTCGGGTCGGTCCGCACATGGTCGCGCCAATCCAGTTTCACCGCGCCAAAGGCCAGTTCGAGAAGTTGTTGAACCGAATGCAGCCGACCCGTGGCAAAGACATAATCATCCGCCCGCGGTGCCTGCAGGGCGAGCCAGAAACCCTCCACGAATTCCCGGGCGTCGCCCCAGTCCCGCAAGGCCTGGATATCGCCCAGCGGCAGCTCCTTTTGTCGCCCGGCGTGAATCGCCGCCACGGCCCGGCAGATCTTTCCGGTGACAAATTCCGGTCCGCGCCGGGGCGATTCGTGATTGAACAGGATGCCGTTCACCGCGAACAAGCCGAATTCATGCCGCCACGTCCGCACGCATTCGGTCGCCAGGGCCTTCGACTGGCCGTACGGATTGACCGGTTGGATCGGGGTGGATTCATCCTGGGGTTCGCTCGCGGGAATCCCGAAAATCTGCGCGGTGCTGGCGTGAAACAGTCGCGGCGCGGACGGCAATCGCCGCGCGGCTTCCAGGAGATGCAACGTCCCCAGGACATTCTGTCGTAGCGTCGCGCCAGGATCCCGTTCGGCCGCGGCGACGTGGGTTTGCGCGGCCAGATGATAGACCTCGTGCGGCTGACTCGCCGCCATCACCGCGTCCACCGCGTGCGGATCCGCCAGATCCCCGCGATGGACGACGAGTTGGCCGGCGATGGGCGCCAGGTGGCTCTGCTCCACCCGGGAGGTGGCGCGGACCAATCCGTGGACCGTGTAACCGCGCGTCAGCAACAACTCGGCGAGATAACTGCCGTCCTGGCCGGTGATCCCGGTGATGAGCGCGCGCAATTTCAATCCGGGATCCGTCTCAGTAGGACAGGATGGGCTTGCCGGACGCCTGATCCTGCAGCAGCCGGATATCGGCCTCGGTCATCAATTCGATCAACTCCTTGAACTTGGTCCGCGGCTCCCAACCGAGCTTGCGCTTGGCCTTGCCGTAGTCCCCGATCAGCAGGTCCACCTCGGCCGGACGATAATACTTCGTATCGATGTCCACGCAGTCGTGCCAGTTGAGTCCGACGACACCGAAGGCGACGTCGAGACATTCGCGGATGCTGTGGGTCTCGTTGGTGGCGAGGACGTAATCGTCGCCTTCCTTCTGCTGCAACATGCGCCACATGCCTTCGACGTATTCCTTGGCGAAGCCCCAATCCCGTTTGGAATCGAGGTTGCCCAGGGCCAGGCGCTTCTGGTGGCCGAGTTTGATCCGGGCGGCGGCGAGGGTGATTTTGCGGGTGACGAACGTTTCGCCGCGCCGCGGGGATTCGTGATTGAAAAGAATCCCGTTGCTCGCGTGCATGCCGTAGGACTCCCGGTAATTCACCGTGGCCCAGTACGCATAAAGTTTCGCGCAGGCATAGGGGCTGCGGGGCCAGAACGCAGTTTCCTCGGTCTGGGGTACGGCCTGCACCTTGCCGTACATCTCACTGGAACTCGCCTGGTAAAATCGCGGCTGAATGCCGATATCGCGGATCGCCTCCAGCAAACGCAGGCAACCCGTGGCCGTGACGTCCGTGGTGTATTCCGGGGCATCGAAACTCACGCGGACGTGGCTTTGGGCCGCGAGATTATAGACCTCGTCGGGCTGCACCTTGGCGACGAGACGGACCAACCCGCCGCCATCGGCGAGATCTCCATAGTGCAGGTGCAGGCGATCCAGGGGCAGATCCTTGCGTCCATGCACCGCGTCGAGGCGGGGGCGCACGGTGCTGCTTTGGCGACGGACAATTCCGTGCACTTCGTATCCTTTTTCGAGGAGCAGTTCGGCGAGGTACGACCCGTCCTGTCCCGTAATTCCGGTGATAAGCACCTTTTTCGGCATGGCCGCGCA
>JAYTHD010000257.1:0-23024 GCA_043732975.1 Verrucomicrobiota bacterium | reverse complement strand
CGAGGGTGCCGGTGCCGTGGCGGAATTGTTCGACCATCACCAGGTGCTGGGTCGCGGTCACGGCCACGACGGTGACCCACGGGCGGGCTTCCACGACATGGAAATCGTGTTCCTGACCGGTGCGCGGATTGCGACGCGATACTCTGGGAAGCCCGGGCACGGCTCGCGATCTCAAATGTGGGCGTTGGTAATGTGCCGAAGCCAACCGGCGCAAATTCCTCCAGATAGAATGCGGTCGTTTCTCGCAAATTCGCCAGCGCTACTTCGAGAGTCGCGCCGGGCGTCGTCGACCCCGTTTTCGGGTTGAGCGCCTCCGAGCCTCCCTCCGATGGTAGGAGGAAGGACGGCCGTCAAAGTCTTGCGGGGAATCCGGCCCCGGACCGTCCTGTGTCAACGACGCCCGGAGGCACTCAAGACTCTACGGCTTCGCAGCGTCGGCGAACGGTTTGGCGACGCGCTACTTTTGCGCGGACTGGGCTCCGCCGAGGCGCGACTCAGGGTCAGCGGGTTGGGATTCGACGGACGGATCTCCCTTTTTGACCTCGGCAACATCTGTTGGCGCAGCTTGGGGAGCACGAAGACTCTTACTATAAAAACCGGACCGATCGAAGCAGCAAACACGGCGTTTCCCGGCGGCGAGCATTGAACACGCATTTTTGACCCGCCGGGCGCGCGTCCCGGTTTGTTTGGCGGAGGTGATCCAGTGAATCCAATCCCGGCGCGCAAGGGGCGTGATGTCCGACCACAGCGCCCCCGCTTTCGGGGCGGCGGCGAGCGCCCGCCACAAGTCGGCCGGCACCTCGGGTTCCGGTTCCTCTACCGACGGCGCGATTTCCAACGTGACGATGTCGCCGGCATCTGCGCCCGCCGCTTCGCTCAGCGTCCGGCTCACCCGGAGCCAATGACCCTTCTGACCGTCCGGCTCGAGCGCGGCTTGGAAGGGGAAGCCGTTGATGGTGCCCTCGACCGTCGTCATACCGCGCGAGGGAATCTTTGCGCTGGCGCCTTTGGGCAGGATGAGAAAGGTCCATGCGCCGGCCTTCTCGGCCGCCGGTCGGAGGAGTTTCGCCTGGAAGCCGATTTTGGTCATTTTCGCCTCATATCACTGGCCCGAATTTGTCCCGTGGTCGGGGCGCGATTCATTCGCTCTACCGGTTCGCCCGGAGCAAGTCCCGGCCGCTGACGAGTCTGACAAGGCTGGAAGACGTGCGGCCCAGGGTAATTGTCCGGGCGCGGCGGCCGTGTCCGAACGACCGCGGTGGGGACGCCCCAACCCTCAGGCACGCTTTCCTTCTAGAATTGCCTTGTGCCACGCCATATTGAGTGCGCCGCGGATCTGGCCAGTGCGCGCCGATCGCAGATGAATCAACTATTTGTGGAGCTGCGGGGACCTCGTCCTTTTCTGACGCACCACTGGCTGGGGAGTCAAGAGCGGTCCGCCCACGGGTCAATGCCCAACCTTGAACACGCCACGCCGAAAGTCGGATGCCGAACGACCCGGGAAAGCCGGAGTCCCGGGTAGTGGGAGGGGAGCTTATTGGCGCCTCCGGCCGTCGGCGGTCTACGAGGGCGAGTCAGTGGCGCCTTCTTCCGTCGGCCGTCTACGGGAATTCTCCCTTGCCGCTCTGGCTTCACCGTTACAGGTTGCCGGAAATCAGAACTGCCGAAAATCCAAACTCTTGCCAATAACTGGCTATTCACCTGACAAATGTGCCCTCCGGCCGGGAGGGATCGGCTCTCGGCGCGGGAGGGTCGCGGGGAAGGCCTGCCGTCGGTCGTGGTGAGTCGTATTTTGGTGAGCTCTATTAAGGATGAACGCCGTCCAACCTGAACGGAAGAGTGCCCGCCCGCCCGGCCCGGCGGACCGCCGTGGAGTGGCGTCCCCCGAAGCGCTGGCGAACCTCAACCGTCTGCTCATTCCCCCGGAAGTTCTGCGGACGCTCCCGGCGGAATTTGTCCATCGTCACCGCATCCTGCCGGTGGCCTTGAACGACGGCATTCTGGGCGTCGCGACGGCCACCCCCGGCGACCGGCGAATGATTGAGGACATCCGGCTGTTAAGCGGTTGGGAGGTGGAGGAACACCTGGCACCAGCCACGGAGATTGCGGAAAAGATTGCCGAATGCTACCAGGTCACGGTCGAGAAGATGATCGAGAATCTCGATCCCGCCTCCGGAGCCGGAGTTGACCCCAAGAATCTTCACGATATCGAGGTCATGGCCAATGAGCCGACCGTGGTGAACCTGGTGAACCTGATCATTTCCACGGCCCTCCGCGAACGCGCCAGCGATATCCATCTGCTTCCGTTCGAAAGCACCCTGCAATTGCGCTATCGCGTGGACGGGTTGCTGCAGGAAAAGCCACCCCCGCCGAAGCTGCTCCACGCCGCCCTGGTCTCGCGGATCAAGATCATGGCCGACATGACTATCGCCGAGCGGTTCATGCCGCAGGATGGTCATATCCAGATCAATCATCGCGGTGCCCGGGTGGATATCCGGGTCGGCACGATGCCCAACATTCATGGGGAAAGCCTGGTGATGCGGCTTCTGGTGAAAGACGAGCGGCTCCTGCATCCGCGGGAATTGGGGCTCGTTGACGAACGGGCCACGCTGCTCGATCGTCTCGTGGAAAAACCCCACGGTCTGTTTCTGACCACCGGACCCACGGGTAGTGGCAAGACGACCACCCTCTATTCCATCCTGCAGGGAGTTTACGCTCCGGAGAAAAAGATCGTCACCATCGAAGATCCCGTGGAGTACGAACTCGCGGGTGTCTCGCAGATTCCGGTCCGGCCCAGCCGCGGTTTCACCTTCGCCAGCGGGTTGCGCGCCATCCTGCGACAGGATCCCGACGTCATCATGGTCGGCGAAATTCGCGATGCGGAAACCGCCGAGATCGCCATCCGCGCCGCCCTCACCGGTCACCAGGTTTTCAGCACCCTGCACACGAATGATTCCCCCAGTGCGGTCACCCGCCTGATCGACATGGGCATCGAGCCGTTCCTGATTTCTTCCTCGCTCGAAGGGGTGCTCGGACAACGCCTGGTCCGACGGATTTGCCCCGTCTGTCGACGTCCGGCCCCCGTTTCACCGGCCGTCCGCACCAAGCTGGAGGCCCTGAGTGGCAAGCCGCTGCACGGGGAATTTTTTGAAGGCGCCGGCTGCGAGGAATGCCGCATCGGTTACCGCGGTCGGGTGGGCATCTTTGAATTGCTGGTGATCACTCCCGTCCTCCGTGAGTTGATCCTCCAAAAACGCTCCACCGCGGAGCTGAAATCCACCGCGCAGCGGGCCATGATGACAATGCAGCAGGATGCCCTCCGCAAAGCCACCGAAGGGCTCACGACGCTGGAGGAAATCGTCCGGGTCTGTGCCAGCGATGCCCAGGAATGAGCGCCTTTCGCTACCAGGCCATCGCGGGAAACGGGGCTCCGGTCAACGGGGTGATCGAGGCCCAGGATCGCCGCGCCGCGCTTCAGCAGTTGGGCCTTCAGGGCTTGTTTCCTTCCCGCCTCGAGGCCGCGACCCCTTCGACCGCCGCCGCGAACGCGTCTTCCCCGACCCAAACCGCCGCGTCTCCCGCGGGTTGGTCGTTCGGATCGAGTGTCAGTCGCAAGGACATCACCGCCTTTTCCCGTCAGATGGCCGCGCTGATCGGGGCCTCGATCCCCATCCCTCAAGCCCTGGAGGGCCTGGGGGAAGAGGAGGAAAATCCCGCGCTCCGGGCCGTGCTGCTCGACCTGGCCACGGCCGTTCGGACCGGCGCGTCCTTTTCCGGCGCACTGGCCACGCAACCCCGTCTGTTCAGTAAATTATATGTCAGCATGATTCTGGTCGGGGAAGAGTCGGGTGCTCTGCCCGCCGTGATGAACGACCTCGCCGACCTTCTGGAACAGGAGGCGGAGGTCCGTAGCGAGGTCGTCTCGGCCGTGGCGTACCCGCTCTTTGTCCTCGGCTTCGGTGTGCTTACCGTCACCGTCCTGCTCACCGTCGTCCTGCCCAAGCTCTTTGCGATGCTTCAGGAAATGCTCACCGTGCTGCCCTGGCCTACGCTCGTCCTGCTCCGGGTCAGCAAGTTTCTGGATCACTACTGGCTGGCGGTGCTGGTCGCCCTGGCCGGCGGGGCCGCGGGTCTCCGCGCCTACCTCAAGACACCCAACGGTGCTGATTTTGCCGACCGCGCCAAACTGCGGCTGCCCATCATGGGAGGATTATTCCGGGCCGCCGCCCTCGGCCGTTTCGCGCGGACTCTGGGCACGTTGGTCCGCAGTGGTGTTTCGCTGCTGCCGGCATTGAAGATCGTCGAGTCCACGATCGGCAACCGGTCGTTGTCGCGCCAAATCGCGCTGGCGACCGAGGAAACCCGCGGTGGATCCTCCCTGGCCGCTTCCTTGCGCGGGCTGGGGATCTTTCCCAAAAGCGTCGTCCAAATGATCGCCGTCGGTGAGGAAACCGGTAAACTCGACGCTATGCTGCTCAAGGTCGCCGCCATCGAAGAGCGGCAGATGCGCGCCCGCACCAAGACCATTATTTCCCTGCTGGCACCCATCCTCATCGTGGTTGTCGGCGCCATCGTCGGCTTCATGGTGATTGCCGTATTGCTCCCCATTTTCCGCATGAGCCGCGGCATCCACTGATTCTGATTCTATTCCATCCCATCTCATCCGACCCCAATCCCGTTGCGCCCGTGAAACTCCACTCCTATTCCCGTTCCCTCCGATCCGCCGCCTTTACGATCATAGAGATCACGGTCGTCGTGGTGATCCTCGCCGTGCTGGCGGTCACCATCGTCCCCCAGTTCATCGGCACCACCACGGACGCCAAGATCAGCGCTTCGAAATCCCACATCGCCGTCATGGAGTCCGCCCTGGAACAATTCTACGTCCACATGGATCGGTATCCCACCACCGACGAAGGCCTCAAAATCCTGGTGGAACCTCCCACGGGAGACGACAAAAAATCGTGGCGGGGTCCCTATGTTCAGCAACTTCGCGCCGACCCCTGGGGCAGCCCCTACCAATATAAGCGACCGGGTGTGCATCATCCCTCGGGCTACGATCTCTGGTCGCGCGGGGCCGACAAGGCGGATGGCGGGGAAGGCTCGGCGGCCGACTTCGGCAATTGGTAAAACCATGCAGCGCGTTCCCCAAAATCGTCCCTGTGCCCAGGCGTTTTCGAACGTCCGGGGCACTGCTTGCCCGGCCAAAGCCTTCACGCTCATCGAACTTGTCGTGGTGCTCGCGCTGATTGCGATCCTTTCCGCGATGGTTCTGCCAGAAATGCGGGGCAGTTTCGAGGACACCGTTCTCCGCGCTTCCGGCCGTCAATTCATTGACGTCTTCGGTCTCGCCAACAGTCGCGCCGTGTCCCTCCAACAAACCCACCGGGTCCGACTCGATCACAACGCCGGACGTTATGTCCTGGAACGGCAACCCGGCCGACCCTCCGGCAACGCCGCCTTCGTCCCGGTTCACGATGTTTCCGGCGCCGAAGGCAGCATCGATCATCGCATTGTCTTTGAACTGCGCCCACCCGCCGTCGACATCCTGGCCAACGATCCGCCTCCGACGGGCACGGCGCCCCGGACCAAGCCGGGAGTCGACGCCGTCACCTTTTATCCGGACGGCACCGCCGATGCCGCCCAACTGACCTTGTGGGACCGCGCCGGCTTCCAGTTGGCGCTGCGATTGAATCCGGTGACGGCCCGTGTGAAATTGACCGAACCCAACCGCCCGTGAAAGCCCCACGCTCCCAGGCCGCCTTCTCGTTGATCGAGGTTATGATCGCGCTGCTGATCCTCGGCGTCGCCCTCACCGGTCTCGCGCAAGGCATCCTGACGGCGCTTCGCTCCAGCAAGGATTCCGAATTGCAGACCACCGCCGCCTTCCTCGCCGCCGGCCAGATTGAACTGCTCCGGGCCGACGAATCCTTGGTGGACGGTGTCCAGGAGGGCAGGGGGACCGCCGGCCTCTCCAAGTACCAATGGAGGCAGACCGTGAGTTCGACGACCATCCCGGGATTGCATGAGGTGGTCGTCGAGATTCGCCACGACCCGGAAACCGTTCCCGTCTTTGAGCTGCAGACGATGCTCTTCGATCCCCCGGCCGGTTCCGTGACCAACCGGGCCACCGAGGGCAACCGGAGGTCTGACCGCCAGAAAACTTCCCCGAGGAGTGCCCGATGAAGACCTGTTCCCGGAACCGCCGTGTGCGGGCTTTCACGCTCATCGAGTTGGTGATTAGCTCAGCGCTCATGGCTCTGATCCTGACCGCCGCCTATGCCTGCCTCAGTGCCGGGGTCGCCGGCCAGAAACTGGTCGAACCTCGTACCGACATCTTTCAGACGGCCCGGGTCGTTCTCAGCCTGCTGACCGCCGACCTCCGTTGCGCCTGCCCGCTCCCGCGTGGGGCGCCGTTTCTCGGGGTCCGTCGTTTGCTCGGCGAGGTGTCTGCCGACAACCTCGATTTCGCCACCCATCATCATACTCCGCAACGCCCGGGCGAAGGCGATTGGTGCGAGGAAAGTGTCTTCGTCGAAAAAGACGCCAAAACCGGACGCCACACGCTCTGGCGGCGGCGCAACCCGACGCTGGCCCTGGATCCGCTGGCCGGTGGTATACGACAGGAAATCGCCACCGGCATCGCGGGGCTGCGCCTGGAATACTATGATGGTTTCGATTGGTATGATTCCTGGGGTGATCCCAAATTCGGCTCGGCCAAATCGGAGGCCTCCACCTTGCCCAAGCCCAATATGACGGGCCTTCCCGAGGCGGTCCGCATCACGCTTTCTTTCGATTCCAACCCGCGCGCCACCCAGGCTCCCCGGGCCAGCCCGGAATCGGGATCGCCATCGCCACGGGACGAACCGCCGCTGGTTTTCCAAACCATCGTGCGGATCAATCTCCCGACCAGCGAGACGGCCAGCCCCAGTGCTACCGCCACACCGTCGGGAACATCCACCCCGTCCGGTCCGCCCGCCGGACCTGGAGGAGTCCGGTAACCGCATGCGCTCCGGGATTCAATTCTCGCTCCGTCGGACGCGCCCGGTCGCGGGATCCGTCCTGATCGGCGTTCTCTGGTGCGTGGTCCTCCTTGCCGTGATCGTCGTCGGCGTCCTCCACACGGCGCGATTGGACCTGACCCTTGGCAAGCATCATTCCGACCGCATCCAAGCCCATTATCTGGCCCTCGCCGGGATAGAAAAGGCCAAGGCTCTGCTCTATGAAGACGCCTTGATCCGGAGCCGTTCGAGCACTCACCACGGTGCCGGACTGTATAATTCTCCGTCGGAATTCCGGGACGTCCCGTTGGGTCGCGGACGGTTTCGGGTCTTTCGCGCGGGGCGGGATGATGAAGGAGGCGGCGTGATTTTCGGGGTATCGGATGAGGAGAGTCGGCTCAATATCAATGTCGCCGAAGTCTCGGAGCTTACCAAGATCCAGGGCCTCACCTCGGACGTCGCGGCGGCCATTGTCGATTGGCGGGATGGCGACAGCACGGTGACCCCGGGGGGCGCGGAGGCCCCGTATTATGAGTCGTTACAACCCGCTTATACCCCCCGCAACGGGCCGTTTCCCACCCTCCGTGAATTGCTCATGGTCCGCGGTATTTCCCATGACCTCCTTTTTGGGGAGCCTGCCAATCGAGTTTCCGCAGGCGCGGTGACCGAAACCGCTTCCCTCGGAACATCGCCTTCCGAGGACGAGGAGACGGTGCTGCCGGAAGCCGGTTGGGCGGCTCTGCTGACGGCTTTTTCGACAGTGCACGAAGTCGATGCCTCCGGAGTGGACCTCATCAATCTGCAAACCGCCGACGAGTCCGCCCTCACCGGTGTCCGCGGTGTGACCGCCGAAATCGCCCGCGCCATCGTCGCCCAACGCGGTCGCAATCAGTTCCAAAGCGTGGCCGACCTGCTCGATGTCGCCCCGGCACCCCCCGCGGGCCAACGTGCGATTCAATTCGGCGGGCGCGGCCCCGGCGGGGATCCGGGCGGCGGCGCCAAGGTCATTGGCGAGACTCTTTTCAAAGAAATCGCCGACCATTTCACCATTGAAGACCGCACCACGCACCCGGGTGCGGTCAATATCAATACTGCCGACGTTGAGGTGCTCCTCTGCCTGCCGGGGATGAACCGGCAACTCGCCCAGGCCATCGTCACCCGGCGACGTGCCAACGGATACTTTCCCCATATTGCTGCTCTGCTCGACGTCCCTGGCCTCTCCCGGGAAATCTTCAAACAAGTGGCGCCCAAAGTCACCGCCCGTTCCGAAACTTTCCGCATCTTATGCGAAGGCCGGGCCGGTTCCGCAGGCACACGGCAACGCATCGAAGCCGTCGTGCAGGTCGGTCTCCGCAGCGTGACCACACTGGCCTATCGGGAGGACGACTTATGAGACCCCTTGGCAGTCTCGAATCCACCCGCATTTTCGTAGAGATCCGACCGGCTTCCTTCCATGCCTGGACCCGTCACAACGGCGTTGACCTCCGGCTGGAACGCGGTCCCGATGGACGCCTGACGGCCGCGACCTGCGCCGCCGCCACGTTGGCATTGAAGGAACTCGTGGCCGGTGGCGGGTGGATGTCCCGGCCGCGGATCGGCTGCGCGATCGGCTCCCGCGGGTTGCTGCTCCGCCCGATCTCACTGCCCGTCACCGCTCCCGGCGAAGTGGCGCGCCTCCTCGAGCTCAAGATCGAAGGCGAATTCCCGCTGCCCCCGGAGGCACTGGCCTGGGGTTGGTTGCCTTTGGCAACATCAGCGGCAGCCGCAGAATTCACGGCGTCCAATCCGACCCAGGCTCGGCAGGAAGTGCTGGTGGCGGCGGTCAAGAAGGAGGTTATCGAGGAGTATCAGTCGATCGTCGGAACGGTGGACCCGGACCCGATTTATACCGTCGCGGCTCTCGCCCGCACGGCCTTGGTTCCCGCGGGCCAGAGCGCCTATTCAGTGCTCGACGTGGGGCCGACCCAGTCCGAATTGACGGTGGTGGCGGCCGGCGTTCCCCCGACCGTCCAGTTGCTGCCCTGGGGGGAGAAATATTTCCTGGAAAGTCTCGCGACCCGGTTGGGACAAAGCCCCGAGGAAGCGATCAAAAACTTGGCCATGTGCTTCACCCGGACCGGACCGGCTGCGGCTGCGGCGATAGCGCTCGGCGCCGTCGTGAAGGAAGTGGTCGGGGCGTTGGCCGGCCGGCTGCCGACTGAAGCCCTGGACCGGCCCGTGTGGATCGGTGGTCCGCCCACTGTGGCGCAGGCGCTGGTCCAAGGCTGGGCCGGAACTCACCCGGCACATGTCCTGCCGGTTCCCGCCCAACCCGGCCAAACTGCGGCCATCCTCGGACTCGATCAGAGCCTGACGCCCCGGGCTGGCCGAGACCCGTTGCCGATCCTCGCGCTGCGGATCAAACAATCGGGCGCCCCCGGCCAGACGGCCGGAAATATTCCGCGACGCCAGGTCGTGCTGGCCACGGGACTTCTGCTGGGAGTATTGCTGTTCCCTTATATCGAAGCCCTTTTCTTAGAGCCCCGACTGGCCCGTCGTCTGGCCGCGTTGAAAGCCAGCCAGACTAATTTCGTGTCCATCGACCGCGAGCTGAGCTTCCTGCGTTATCTGGAACTGAATCAGGCACCCCAGTTGGACGCGGCGTATGTCATCGCCCAAGCCGCCCCGCCCGGCGCCCGGATGAATACCCTGAGCCTGAACCGCCAGGGAGATCTTTCGCTCAGCGGATTTATTCCGAATCTGGCCCAGATCGGCGAATTCCGGCTCAAACTGATCAATTCGGGTTTCTTCTCCACGATTGTCGTCGAGGACCAATCGCCCACTCCCGACCGCCAGCGCATCAACTTCCGGCTCACCGGACGATGGAAATCCGCTCCGGAACGCGAAACCCTCACCCTGGGCCCTCCGCTGCCGGAGCCCCTTCCAAGAAAACCGGGCGTTTCTAATAGCGTGTCCGTCTCCAGAATTCCGGGGGCCACCAACAGCGCCGCAGGAACCAATAATACTCTTCCAGCCAATGGCCTGGTCGGAACGAATGGCCCCGCGGGCCCCAATTCGACGCCTCTTTCCAATTCTCCGGCGACACTCCCGCCCAACGTGCCCAAAGTCCCCTAGTCCCCTAGTCCCCAATTGCCCGACCACCGACCATGCCGCTGCCCACTTTAACCGAACGGGATCGTCGCACGGTCCGCAATGCCGCCGTCGGCCTCGGCATCTATCTCGTGCTTTTTGTTGGCTGGCAGGCCTTCGGCTTCCTGGGCCGGCGCCACACCGAGTATCGGCAACTCCAACACGAAGCCGTCGAACTCAAGAGCCGACATGAATTATATGGATCCCGGGTGACCCGATTGGAACGTTTGATGGAAACTTTCCAGATGGACCCGGCCCGTCTGGCCAAGCCGACTCTCGTGGCCCGGGTGGGCGCGGCCCTGCAACAATCCGCGCTCCAAGGCGGCATTCAACTCGGCCCGATACGGGAATCGCTCAATCGCGGTTCCGAACGCGAATTGGGAACGATTCAACTCGAGGCCATGGGGCAGGTCCCCGCCCTCATGAGCTTTCTACACCGCCTGCGCGGCCTCGGCTTTCCGCTGGTGATCGACACTCTGCAAATCTCCGCGGATCCCGCCCGACCGGGCATGATCAAGCTGAATCTCGGCCTGATCCTCCTGGACTTTGAACAGTGGGATAAAAAGGAGCTTCCCGATGCTTGATCGACTGCCACGAATCCTGCGCCTCGTCATCCCGGGCGTCGGAGCGCTGTTGGTATTGCGCCTCGCGATCCTGATGTTCCGCGCGGACCCCCTGCAACACCTCCGCGTCCCACGCCCGCCCCATTGGAGACCCAGCGATGAGCCGGCGGGTGCTACCAACCTGGCGGTAAAACTGATCCCGCCGACGGCCACCAACCTCGCCGGTACGAATCTGGCCACGACCAACCTGATGGCCACCAATCTCCCGGGGGCGACGCAACTCGGAACCCATTTAAGATCGCCCAACCTCACCGGAACCAATGTTGCGGGAACCAATATTGTGGGAACGAACGTCCTCGGGACAAACCTGACCGGCAGCGCCCGGCCGCCCGGTCCGGGCAATCCTCCGCCCGGAATCATGCCCCCCGGCACGCCTCCGGGTATGCCCTTCGGAGGCCCTGGATCGCTGCGGGGCGGGCCCGGTGCCGTCAAGCCTCCGCGTCCGTTGTCGCCGCTGATTCAGGCCCGTATTGATCGTATCACCCAGAGCGAGATCTTCGCCCCCGTTATGCGCCCGCCACCGCTGGCTCTGTTTGGCATCGCCGGCCGTGACGCCTTCATCCGCACGCCCAATGGCCAGACACTGATGCTCCGGGTGGGCGACGAAAAGGACGGTATCAAACTTCTCCTCATCGGCACCAATCGCGTTCTGCTCGAGCAGGGCGGCGAAAAGAAAGAACTCACCATCTTCTCCGGCTTCGGCAGCGAAAGCCTTCTCCCCAAATGAGCACTCCCCGTAATCCCACGAAGGCCACCCACGCCCGCCGTTTTCTCAGCCACTTCCTCGGCCCCGTCGTGCTGGCGCCGCTCCTGGCACAGGCGCCACCCGCACCGCCACCGCCACCGGCCACCGCTGCCGCTGCTGCTGGCCCGGTCGCCACCACGCCGCCGGCCGCGCCGACGCCGGCCACCAACGCCGTCGCGGGGGCCAATGCCGGGCCCCTGTCGCCGACCGAGGAGATCCAGATCAGTTTTCAAGGCGCCAATATCGACATGATTGTGCAGTGGTTGTCCCAGACCACAGGCAAGAGCGTCGTCAAACATCCCCAGGCCCAATGCCAGCTCACCATCACGAGTTCCAGGAAACTCCCCGTTCGCGACGCCCTCACTCTCGTCTATCGCGCCCTCGCTTTGGAAGGCTTCAGCGCCGTTGAAACCCGGAATTCCATCTTCATTGTCCCTGAGGGCAAGGAACCCAAACTCAGTCCGGAACTTATAGATTCCACCCACTCCGATCTCCCCGGCGGTCGTCAAAAGGTCGTCAAAATCTTCCAGCTGAAATCCCTCCCGGGTGCTGAAATGAAAGAGCGGCTCAAGGGGGTCCTGTCCGAAAAAGCCACGGTCGAGCTCAACGACCGTTCCAATCAGATCATCATCACGGACTATAGCGACAGCGTCGCGTTGGTGGCGGATATGATCAACCTCCTCGACACCGATCAACCCGGTGATCTTTCCGTCCGCATCATCCCGTTGAAAAATGTGAGCGCCCGGGATCTCGTGAAGGAAATCGCCCCCGTCTATCAGAAGGGCAACGGCAAGACCCCCAGTGAAGCTGTCGAAGTCAGCGCCAATGACCGGTCGAATTCCCTCATCATCCTTTCCAGCGGCGCCAACTTTCGGGCGATTGAAAAAATGGTGGCCTCGCTGGATACGTCGGATGCGCAGGAAAAGGTCATGCGCCCGTTCCCGCTGAAGAATGCCGATGCCGAGGACGTCGCCAAACAGTTGAAGGACCTCATCCAGAGCCAGGACAATTCAGCGAACCGCTATCGCTACTTTTATTACGATTCCCAGGAGAGCGGCAAGAACACCAAGAAGATTAATGTCGTCGCCGATCGGCGTCGCAATACCGTCATCGTTCAAGCCCCGCCGTCCGAGATGGACAGCATTGCCAAGATGATCGTCGCCCTGGATGAACCGGTGGGCGGAGATGCTTTGGCCCCGCGCATCTATCCGCTCAAATATGTCGGCGCGGTGGATATTGAGGATGTGCTCAACGAATTATTTCTCAAGAAGCAGCAGCAACGTTCCTATTATTTCTATGATGACGCGCCGGAGCCCACCGCCGACCGCGATGTCGGACGCCTCTATGGAAAGGTCCGGATTACCAGCGAACCCTATTCGAATTCCATCATCATCACCTCCAACTCCAAGGAAAGCCTGCTGGCGGTGGAAGACGTGTTGAAACAGCTCGATGTGCCCTCGCCCAACGGTGAAAGCACCTTTCGCGTCAGCCTGAAGTTCTCCCATGCGACCACGGTGGCCAACAACCTGAACATCCTCTTTGCCAAGAGCGGTTCACCGCCGCTCCGCCAGGTCAATCCGGCCGGGCCTCAGAATCAGCAACAGCAACAACAGGGCGACCAGCAGCCCTTCGAGCCCAGCCAGAACAGCTCCCCGCTCGAAAAGGAGGCCAAGGAGGAAATCTATTATCCCTGGATCGGCGGCCCGCCGGATGCCGCCCGCGGGGGCGGCGGCAATGGGAGCGGACGCAACACCACCGCCCGCCCGGTCAGCGATCTCGTCGGTCGGGTCCGTATAGTCCCCGACAATCGCAGCAATTCGCTGCTGATCTCCGCCAACGTTCACTTCTTTCCGCAGGTCCTGAAGCTCATCGAAGGATTGGATGCCCCGACTGCGCAGGTCCTCATTGAGGCGCGCATCGTGGAAGTTTCCAGTGAACTCATGGATCGCTACGGCGTCCGCTGGTCACCGGACGGATCGAAGACCCTGACCGCCGCCGACTATGACAACTCCATCCTGGGCAGCACGAAGGGGAACGCACAGAAGGGCTTTGGCGGCACGACCACGGTCAACACCCCTGCGGGTGCCGGCATCGGAGCTGCCCTGGCGAATCTGAGAACCGGCGTCATCGACAGCACCGTGAACCTCGATGTGCTGGTGCAATTCCTCAAAAAGAACACCGGTGGCAGCGTGTTGGCGGAGCCGCAGATTAATATTGAGGACAATGAGACCGGAAAACTCTTTGTCGGTTCGCAGGTGCCCTTCATCTCCCAGAGTCAGAACACCCAGGTCGGCAGCCTCAATCAGAGTTTCAAATATAAGGATGTCGGTATTATCCTGGAGGTCGTTCCCCATATCAATGTCTCCGGCGATGTCTCCCTGAAGATCCGGGTGGAATCCTCGGCCATCGAACCGGGACAAACGCTTTTTGGCGGGGCGATCCTCGACACCCGCACCTTCAAGACCGACATGACCGCCCGGAACGGCCAGACCCTGGTGCTGGGCGGCATCCTCCAGAAACAGGTCTCGGACACCGTCCGCAAGGTGCCGGTACTGGGCAATATCCCCGGCCTCGGTTGGGCCTTCAAGAAGAAGGACAAATCCATCAAGGAAGTCGAACTCATCGTGTTCCTCCGGCCGCGGGTCATCCGTTCGGCCGAGGACGCCGTCAAGACCGCGGAGGAAGTCGCCACCCGGACCCCATTGATCAACGATTGGACTCGAGAACTCGAGAACGCCAAGCAAACCAACGTCGTCTCCGGCCCGAAGTCCAAAAAACCCTGAAGGTCACTGGCGGGTGGGTTTGTAATCGGAGAACCGGCGATAATATATGCGACTCGGTGGAACTGGATTTATAATCAATGTTTGACTCCATTGCCCCCTGACCCCATTGACCCCATTGCCCCCGCTGACTTCGCCACCGGGCCACGATGTCCGGCAGATTTTTCGGAGGTGAACAAGTCGTTCCGTTCTCGGCTTGACGGAACCTCCGCGCGGACAATGGTGGCCGCGTTGAATGTGAACTCATGAGCCAACCCCGTTTCCCGTCGATTCCAGCACCCTCCCTGATGTCAATAGCCCGTTGGCAGTCGGGGAGGGGTGGACCCGGATTCTGGTTGACTCTGGTGCTGTTGCTTCTGGTCAACGTGGGGTGTCGTCCGGCGCTGGAGCAGGCGGATCGGGCAGCGCTGCGGTTGACAACCGAGGCACTCGAACCGGGGACGCGCTTCGAGGTGGTCTTTGATGACCCGGTCGCCCGCTCCGAGGTCCTGGGCACGCCCACGGACAGCCCGCTGCAAGTGGAGCCACCCTTGGCGGGTGACTTTGTCTGGCGCAGTCGGAGAAGCGGGATGTTCACGCCCACCGAGCCCATGAAACTCGGGACGCGTTATACGTTTTCGCTGAAGCGCGATTTGAAGGATGCCTCCGGTGCCGTGGTGCACGCCACGCTGCGACGCAGTTTCCGGACCCCGCCATTGCTCGTCAGCGTTCGACGTGAGGGTTGGTGGCCGGATACCGATGCGCCCGTCGTGCCGCTGCTGATCCTCTCGGCGAACGCGCGAATCGATGCCGCGACGCTCGCCCGCCATACGACCTTTCTTGCCGGTGGGATCAAGGTTCGGGCCTTGGTCGAGGCGATCGAACTTCCGTCAACCAACGCTCCGGCGATCGGGCGGTTTCATCAGTTGGAACCCACCTGGGCGGAACGTTTTCCCGGCGCGACGAACGCTCAGGTAATTGCGCGCACTTCGAGTCAGGCGGGCCGTTCATCGGGATTCCTGGTGCGCCCGGAGCGTCCCCTGGATCTCTCCACGAACGAGTGGCGCCTGGAAATCACCCCGGGGGTTGAGTCGGTGGAGGCGGGAGTACGGATGGAAGGCCCCGCCACGCATGTGGTGGGCCGCTGCCTGCCTTTTGAGTTGGTGACGATCGAGGCGGCGAATCACCTCGCCGGCCGTCGACAATTGCGCCTGCGCTTCTCGCGACAGGTCTCGCCCATCGTCACGAATCTTCCTGCCCAATGGTTTCGTTGTCAGCCGGAGGTCACGGGCTTCCGCGCGGAACGTTCCCCGGGCGGGCAATCCATTGCGATCTCCGGTGATTTCGCCATCGACCAGACCTATACGGTGTCGCTCGCGCCGGAATTTCCCGGAGTGGAATCGGTGACCCTGCGCCCGTTCGCCCCGCAACAGCTGCGTTTCGAGCCGATTGAGCCTTCGGTGTGGCTGCATGGCTTCGACAGTGTCCAGCTCGCCACCGGCCAGCGCAAAATGGAACTCCTGGCCGTCAATACCCCGGAGACACGCCTGCGCATGAAGGCGCTCGGTCAGCGCGGCTTGATTCCGACGCTGCGGGCCTACGAGCGCTACCTGCGGCGGAATGCCGATCAACCCCCGGACGTCCTCCCCGGTGGCCCGCTGGATTTCACGGCCATTCCGGGGCGCACGGTCCTCGACACGAATCTGGTGACGCAGGGAGGCGTCGATCAATCCGTTCGTCTGGATCGGACCTGGGACGATTTTGCGCTCCGTCGACTGCCGGAGTCCGGTGGCAACGGCCCATTGATCGGGGCGTTTTTTATCGAGGCGGATTTGCACAACCTGCCGTCCAACGAAGCGGGTGTGAGAACCCGCGTGGGGCCGCAGGCGTTGGTGCAATTGACGGATCTCGGATTCGTCCTCAAGACCGGCGAAAAGTCCACGCTGGCGTGGGTGTTTTCGCATCACACCGGAAAATCCGTTGCGGGCGCTTCGGTGAGCCTGCGCTCGGGCGAAAATGAAGTGCTCGCCGAAGCGGTGACCGATGCGATGGGACTGGCGCGCCTGCCCAAGTCCAGTCGCGCCGAATGGCTGCTGGCGGAGCGCTCCGGAGATCTACACGCCCAACGTCTGGTTGAAGGTCAGGTGCCGCTGTGGAGCCTTTCGTTCGAGCACGGGCGGGACGATGAAGTCGGCGCGGGCGATCCGGTGAAGCTCTATAGTTTTGCTGATCGGGACGCCTTTCGGCCGGGCGAAAAAGTGCATCTCCAGGTGCTCGCCCGCCGCTGGGACGCCACTGGTTGGCAGTTTCCGACGAATACGGCGGTGGCATTAAAACTCACCGGCCCGCGCGGCGACGCGATTCTGCGGACCAATCTCGTCCTGCAACCGGGTGGCTCCGCGGAATGGGAATGGACTTCGCTCCAAGGCACCCGCGGCACTTTCCTCGCCCACTTGGAATGCGGCGGCGGAAGTAGCGAGCATTCCTTTGAAGTGCGGGAATTCCAACCGGCCGCGTTTGAAGTCCTGCTGGGCGGGAAGCCATCCTATGGTCCCGCGGAGCCGCTGGAGATTCCGGTGGGGGCGCGTTATTTGTTCGGCGAACCGCTGTCCCAGGCGCAAGTGAGGTGGCACGCCCGGGCCACCGACCAGACCTTCGCCCCCCCGGGCTGGGAGAGCTTCCGCTTCGGCCAGGGCTTGAACGATTGGCGTCTGCTGCCGGGGGAATTCAACGGCGGCGGCGTCTCCCAGACCGACACCGTGCGCCTGACCGCCGGCACCGCGCTGAAGATCACTCCGGAGCTGGCCTTCAATCCGATCCATCCGCAACCGCAGGCAGTGGAGTTCCACGTCGAAGTGACGGATCTCAATCAACAAACCATTTCCCAGACGCGTGAAATGGTGCGGCATCCGTCGGAGTTCTATCTGGGCTTCCGTTGGACGGAGGGAGCGGAGTCGCTGCTGGCCACTCAGGAGTCGCTGAAGTTGCAGGCGGTCGCCGTTCGCTCAGATGGCCAACCGTGGCCCGAAGTCGTCGATGTCTCCGCCCGACTCCAGCGGGTCGAGTGGAAAACGGTCGCGGTGCTGGAAGCGGGGCGCACGGTCGGCCTTCGCAGCGAGCCGGAATTTCAAGAAGTTGCGGAACGTTCGCTTCGAACCCAATTAGTTGTCCGGTCGGGCGAGCGTTGGCAGGTGGGCGACGAGACGACGAGTGCGGCTGAATTTCCCGGCCTCAAGGAACCGGGGACCTACGTGGTGGATTTGACGGCGCGTGATCCGGCGAATCGTCCGGTGCGGACCCGCATCAGTTTTTCCGTTTGGGGCGATGGCCGTCTCGCCTGGCACCAGCGAAACGGGGCGCAAGTCGACCTCTTGCCCGATCGGCGGGAGTATCAGACCGGCGAATCCGCTTCCTTCCTTTTGAAGGCGCCGTTCCCGGGCACCGCGCTGGTCACCCTGGAGCGCGAAGAAGTGAGCCAGGCCTTCACCACGGAGATTCGGGGAAATGCGCCGCGGATTACGCTGCCATTGGGAACCAACACCAGTCCCAATGTCTTTGTCAGCGTTCTTCTCGTGCGCGGAGTGGCCGGCAATCCGCACGCCTTCCCGATGCCCGAGTGGCGGGTGGGCGTGGAGTCGGTGTCGGTGACTGCGCGCAAGGATCAATTGAAGGTCCGCGTGCAGACCGCCGACCCTGTGCGCCGACCCGGAGATCCGGTTCGGTTGACGGCCCGGGTCGTCGATGCCGCCGATCAGCCCGTCGCGGGTGCACCGGTGACGCTGTATGCGGTCGATGAGGGTTATCTGACGCTGACGGGCTTGGCCGTGCCCGCTCCCGCCGAGGCGTTCGCGGCGCCGCGACCACTGAAGGTCGGGACCCTGCATTCGCTTTGGGAAATTCAGCCGGAAGATCCCGAACTCCGTCATTTCGAGAACAAGGGCTACCTCGCGGGTGGCGGTGGGCGCCATGGCCCGGCGCGGCGTAATTTCATTCCCTGTCCCTATTGGAACACGGCGCTGGTGACGGATGCCCGGGGTGAGGTGATGGCGGATTTCACCGCGCCGGATAGTCTCACGCGCTACCGGGTGGTGGCCGTGGCGACCCACGGAGCGCGGGCAATGGCCGCGGGTGCGACGTCGTTTGAAGTGCGGAAGGAATTAATGATTGATTCCGCGTTGCCGCGCTTCGCCCACGTCGGTGACCGCCTGGTGGCCCGGGCGCTCGTGTTCAATCAGACGGATCACGTGCTGAAGGCGCATGCTTCATTGGTACCCGGCGCCGGTGCGCGGTTTGAGCCGGGATCCGACGGGCGCTTGGAACTGGAGTTGCCTCCGGGTCGGGCCACGGTGGTTGAATTTCCCGTTCATCTGCAGGCGCCCGCCCAGGAACCGTGGCGCTGGCGGGTTGAGGCCGACGGGTTGTCCGACGAAAGTGTGGCGACGCTGCCGATCCTGCGACCGGAGCCGCTCTTGCGCGACGTGCGACAATTCCGCCTTTCCTCGGTCACGAATCTCCTGATTGGAGCGGATCCGGCCGTTCTCGAATTGCCGGAAAGCGTCACCCTGCGGATGGCGGCGAGTCCGCTCGCGTTATTGGGCGAAGGCGTGGACCAATTGCTGCATTATCCGTATGGCTGCGTCGAGCAAACGGGCTCCAGTCTGTTGCCGTGGCTGGCCCTGAAGGATTTTCCGGAACTCCTGCCGGCGGAGCGGCGGGATCCCACCAATTTCACCGCGGCGGTGCAGGTGGGGGTGCTGCGGTTTTGGTCCATGCAGACGCCCAGTGGTGGATTGGCATACTGGCCCGGGGGCAACGTCCCGCAACGCTGGGGCAGTGCCTACGCCGCGTGGATTCTGGCCCGGGCCCGGGATGCCGGCATGGACGTGTCCACCAATCGGCTGGCCCGGTTGCAACAATGGTTGCGCGACCAATGGCGGGCGGACGCGGTTCCGGTCGACGCCACGGCGCTGCACGAGCGTTGCCTGACGGCCTTCGCTTTGGCCGCCGGCGGGGTCGGTGAGACGTCGCTGCACTTTTCGCTCCAGCGGGAAGTGGACCGCCTGACGGCGGAAGATCGCGCGCTGCTGGCCCTGGCGGAGCTGAAGACCGAAGGGGTGGCCCGCTCAACCTTGTTTGAGTCGCCACCCGGCAAAGCACTGCGGGGATCCTACGGACGGTTTGGCAATGATTCCCGGGTGACGGCGCTGCGGTTGCTGGCTTTCTCCCAGGTCCGCGGCTATGCCCCGCAGGCCGTCGCGCTGGAGGACGCCCTGCTGGCCGCGCGCGATCATGGACACTGGGTGACTACACAGGGGAATGCCTGGGCGTTGTGGGCATTGACGGAGCAGACACGCCGACGGGCAACGACGACAGCGGTCACCGGCAGCCTCAGACTGGACGGAAGGGAGCAATCGTTCCGGATTGATCGGGAACACCCCGTGGTTTCGTTAATCTTTGACGCTGCTTCGTGGACGTGGACGAATGGGATTCAGTTAAATCCAGGGGTGGCGAACAGTTTATTTGCCGAGGTGACGTTGGTGGGACGTCGCCCCACGGGCACGAATCTCGCGGTCGCCTTGGATCGGGGTTTCCAGATCCAGCGTCGCTATGAACGCCTGGACGAACAGAATCGACCCCAGCCCATCGAACCGCTGTCGGTCGGGGATCGCGTCCTGGTGACCCTCGAAATCTCGGCGCCGGAACCTGCGGAATGGGTGGCCATTGAGGATCCGCTGCCGACGGCGCTGGAAGCGGTTCAGGGCGTCTTCAAAACGGACGCGACTGCCGCGCCGGGGATATTGCCGGAGTGGAGCAGTGATTTCTGGGAAGTGCGGCTGGATCGGACACTGATTTTTCGGGATGAATTGCCGGAGGGGCGGCATGTGATCCGTTATCTGGCGCGGGTGCGGGCGGCGGGCGACGTGCGGGCGGCGCCGGCCAAGATCGAAGCGATGTATGATCCGCAACGGCACGGTTATTCCGGCAGTTCACGCCTCCGGGTGACCGCCCTGCCGCACTGAAGACCCCCGCTCGCCGCCCAGGCCATGGCACGCATTCAACCTCCCGGAAAACGGCGCGCGCGCTGGGTCCGTGCCGGCGTGTGGATGGTGGGTGTGCCGTGGGGGACCGGGTTGCTGGCCGGATGGGCGTTGGGGAAAATGCCATTGCCGCGGGGATTGCTGGAGGCCGTGGCGCCGCCGGCGCCGACAGAATGGGTCGATCGCGACGGGGCGACGTTGCGGATTCAAGCGTTGGAACCGGGCAGAATCGGTCGCGCTTTCGCGGAGGCGGAACTTCCCCGCGCGCTGATCGACGCGACGCTCGCCGCGGAAGACGCCCGGTTTTATCACCATGGTGGTGTCGATGCCTGGGCCGTACTCCGGGCGACTGGGCAGATGATCCGACACCGGCGAATCGTCAGCGGAGCGTCCACGATTACCCAGCAATTGATCAAGCAGGTCCAGCCCCGTCCGCGGACGTTTCCAGCCAAGCTCATTGAGGCGGTCCAGGCCTGGCGACTGGAGCGCGAGTGGGACAAGACCCGGATCCTGAACGCGTACCTGTCCCGCATTGACTATGGCGACGGCTGCATCGGCGTCGCGGCGGCGGCGCATCATTATTTTGGCAAGGCCGCGGCGGACCTGGACTGGGCGGAAGCCGCGTTGCTGGCCGGACTGCCGCAGGGACCTTCGCGATTGAATCC
This sequence comes from Verrucomicrobiota bacterium, assembly GCA_043732975.1. GTDB lineage: Bacteria > Verrucomicrobiota > Verrucomicrobiia > Limisphaerales > UBA9464 > CANIZL01. Next base: position 2,067 of record JAYTHD010000257.1, on the reverse strand, counting down.
GCGGCACCACTTCGAGCGGGCCAAACGGCGACAGGAATGGGTTCTGCGGCGGTGTCGGCAGCTCGGCGGGATCTCCGAGGAAGCGCTCGCGACGGCGCTGATCGAAAAGCTGCAAATCCGCCCGCCCGCCCGTGAATTCACCGCTCCGCATTTCATTGAATTTGTCCGGGCCCAGCGGGAAGTCGCGCATCAACTCGGGAGGCCGGAGCGCGTCCCAACGACGTTGGATCGCCGGTTGCAAATCCGCTGTGAAGAGATCGTCCACCAGCAGGTGAGCCGGCTCCGGAACTTTCAGGTGCAGGACGCGGCCGTTGTGGTGCTCGACAATCGGAGCGGGGATTTGCTGGCCATGGTGGGCTCGGCCGACTGGGCCGAACCCACGCACGGACAAGTTAACGGCGCGCTTGCCCGACGTTCACCGGGTTCGGCCCTGAAGCCGTTCACCTACCTGCTGGCGTTCGCGGAGGGAGCGACGGCTGCCGATGTGGTGGCCGATGTGCCGACGGAGTTCGCCACCCCCACCGGGGTGTTCCGGCCCTTGAATTATGATCGCCATTTTCGGGGCCCGGTTTCGCTGCGACAGGCCCTGGCCAATTCGTTAAACGTGCCCGCGGTGCGCGTGCTCGCCCGTCACGGCGGCCCGGAGCGATTGCAATCTTTGCTGCAATCCGCCGGATTGACGACGCTCGATCGACGGTCGGAAGACTACGGTTTGGGCCTGACGTTGGGTTCCGCGGAAGTGCGATTGCTGGAATTGGCCAACGCCTACGCGACCCTGGCGCGTCAGGGGGAATGGCTGCCGGTGCGCTTCCTGGCGCTGGCGACGGCGAAACCTTCGGTGGGCCGGCGCGTCGCCCCGCGGGACGCTTGCTGGCTGGTGGCTGACATTTTGGGTGACCCGCAGGCCCGGGCGGCTGCGTTCGGAATGGAGACACCGTTGCGTTTTGATTTCCCGGTCGCCTGCAAGACAGGCACCAGTTCCGGCTTCCGGGACAACTGGGCCTTTGGCTTCACGCCGGAATTTACCGTTGGCGTTTGGGTGGGCCGTTTCGATGGGGCGCCGATGCACGGTGTTTCTGGAGTCGTGGGAGCGGCGCCCATACTGCATGACATTTTTGAGGAACTGCATGGACGCTTGGGAACGTCCTGGTTTGCCACGCCGGACCGCGTGGAGATCGCCTGGGTGGATCCGCTCACGGGACATCGGATCCCGCCCGATTCCCGGGCCCGGAAGGAGGTTTTTGCGGGCGGCCAAATTCCGCCGGAGTCGCGGACCGAGGATTACGATGTCCACGGCCGACGGCGCCTGTCCGCGGAATACGCCGAATGGGCGGGGACTGCGGACAACCGGTTGGGCGACGCGTTTGTGCTGGGTGAGGAATCGGGAACGATTCGTATCCTGAGCCCGCTGTCGGGCACGGTGCTGCTGCTGGATGGCGACCTGCCCGAGGCGAGTCAGCGCTTGAAACTGCGGGCGTCGTCCCGTTGCCGCTGGCAATGCGACACGCTGAAATTGGTGCAGAGTCGCGATCAAATCGAAGTCCAACTGGTTCCGGGGCACCACCGATTGATTGCGATCCACGAAGAAGGGAACACGCAGGCGGAGACGTGGATCGAGGTGCGGCGGCGGTAGCCTTTGGAAAATTGTCGACGAGAACTCTCACCCACTGGATGAGGCTCAGGAGTGTTTGCTCGACGTTCCTGAACCGTGGTTTATCTGCGTGAATCCGCGTGAATCCGCGCTTCCTCGACCCGGGTTCCCAGGATCAACAGCGGGTCGCCTCGTTGGCGGAAGGAACTTTGGGCGCCGCGCCGGGTTACGCTGTCGCTAGCCAGCGCACAGGCGCGGGTCATGGCCGCTTCCAAGTTCAATCCTTGCGCGAGGAATCCGGCGAGGCTCCCCACGAAACAATCTCCCGCACCAGTGCTGTCGATCGCCGTCACTGCGGGTGCATCACTCCTCAGAACCCGCTCGTCGCAGACCGCCAGCAGTCCCCGGGCTCCCAGCGTGATGATAACGGTGGGCGGGCCGCGGCGCTGCAATTCACGGGCGGCCCTTTCGGCCTC
>JAYTHD010000256.1:0-9724 GCA_043732975.1 Verrucomicrobiota bacterium | reverse complement strand
TAAGTGCTTGATAATGAATGGAGCGGGTGAAGGGAATCGAACCCTCGTCTCAGGCTTGGGAAGCCCACATTCTACCATTGAACCACACCCGCAAGGCGTCGCCGACATTGGGGTAGCATCCGGTTTCGTAGACGGCAACGGTGGAGTTGATCGCCCATCGGTTTTTCTCCGCAACGGGACGTTCGATTGGATCCATGGGCCAGCAGTTGGGTCGCTGGGTCGTGCGCCCGGCAGCGGGTGGGATTCCCGGCCGCTGCGCAGGTGGGTTTCATTTAAGGAGCGGCGGGAGGATTTGTTGCTCGAGGCTACCCTTCGGCGACAGCAATGTTGTGAATCGGACAATTTCAGGCCTAAATCTCCGGCGGCATGGCAACGCGCAATTCAGTCTTCCGTCCGCGGACGGCCCCGCACCGGGAGGCCGCCACATGGAGCGCGGTCGGTAGCGGGTGGCGGCAGTTGTTCGGGGATTTTCAACGCCTGGGCGTGAGCTTCGAATGGCACGAGTTCGTCGCCGCACGGGATTTTGACTGGGCACCGAGCTTTCATCCGAGCAGCGTGGAGTTGTGTCTCAACCTTGCGGGCGTCGGTGAGGTGTCCGCGGGCGCGGTCAAGGCACGTTTTGGGGCCGCCACCGCCGGGTTTTATCGACTCGGCCAGACGCCCCTGCAGGCGTTGCGCGCGGGAGGGGAAGCCCACCGGTTCATCACCGTCGAACTCGCTCCGGAGTTTCTGCGTCGTCAATTGGCCGACGCCGTGGATTTGCATCCACTGGTGCGCGCCGCGGTGTCCGGGGAAAATGAGGCCTCGGGCGTGGCCCAACCGGTTCCCCTCAACGCGCGGCAGATCGAATTGGTGGACAGCCTGCGGCATCCGCCGGTGCTCGCGCGGGCGCAGACCTTGTGGTATCAGGCCAAGGCGGTGGAATTGATGGGTGAATTTTTCTTTTGGCCGGCCACTGACACGGAGTTGTTCTGTTATCGGCAACAGCGGGTGGCGCGGGATCGGGTCGATGCCGTGCGGGCGCGCTTGCGACGGGATCTGACCCAGGTCCCCACCTTGGAGGTGCTCGCCCGGGAGGTGAGTTGCAGCCCGTTCTATTTGAGCCGGACTTTCAGCAAGGAAACCGGTCAGACCATTCCGCAATTTGTGCGGCAATTGCGCATGGAACGGGCGGCGGAGTTGCTCAAGACCGGGAGATACAACGTGACCGAAGTGGCGCTGGAAGTGGGCTATCAATCGCTTAGCCATTTCAGTCAGGCGTTTCACCAGACCTTCGGCTGCTGCCCGGGATTGTATCCGCTGCCGATACCCAGGCAGAAAAACGTTTGACGGCACGCTGTCGGGCGCCGACGCGTCGGCCGTATCCGGAGCACCTGGCTTCCAGTCGGCTTAAGCGCGATACACTTCGCCGATGCCTCAAATTCAGCAAGACGTCCGGTAGTTTCTCGGCCGGACTGTTTTGCACAGGCGATAAGCCGGTTGGAAGCCGGCGCTCCGGCCGCGCAAGCGCGGCATTGCCATTGAGTCTACGCGTCTGGGGCCGATTTTCAGGGAAGCTCGAGAGTGAGATGGCCGTGCCTCAGCTCCGCAGGAGTCTTCGATTCCGCTCAACCTGCTCGCAATCCGCGTTTATCCGCGTCCATCCGCGGTTCTCCCTCCGATTTTCCGGTTCACGGAATTACTTCGCCTGCGCAATTTTCTGCAGCCAACCCCAGGTGTAGAGGCCGGAAGCGTGACCGTCGGCCCAGTGTGGTTGGATCGCGTAAGTGCCGATGGGGTCGAGGCGGACCAGGTGAAACGATTGCTCGGTGTAGGGCCGCGTGGGCGGCTTGTAGGTGGTGCCGAAGATGTCCTGTTCCCCCATGCACGCCGCGCAGGGACAGAACCGGCGCAACGATTCGTAGCTGATGAAATCCTCCGTGCCATCCGCCCACTTGATGGCGAGTTCGGTGGGAAATGGGGTGAGATCGACGGGCGACATGGACTAGGCGGGGGCGGGGATTCTGGTGACGGGCAGGGGGCGGCGGAGTCGGTTGAAGGCGACAGCGCCGGCGGCGGCGGCGACACCCGCGCAAAAGAGGAATGGGGCGGCCAGGCGCCAATGATAAAGCGAGGTGGCGACGAGCGGGCCGATCACCCGCGCGAGGGTGCCGGCGTTCTGCACCACGCCCATGGTGGCCCCCTGGGAATCAGCCGGGCTATGGCGCGAGACGAGGCCCATGGTGGGTGGGCGGTTCAGTCCGGATCCGCCGGCGAAAAGCGCGAGCGCCCCGAGCATCAGTCCCAGATGGCGGGCGAAGGGGAGTGAAACCAGCGCGAGTGCGGCGAGGAAAAGACTGAACCAGACCAGGTTTTCATCGCCGAGATATTTCACCAAGGGCCGCACCGCTGCGCCCTGGATCAGGGCACCCATGATGCCGCAGTAGGCGAAAAAGTAGGAAATGTGTTCCTCGTCGAGGTGGAACAGATCGTTCAGAAGCAACGGCAGGACGCTTTCGAAGCAGGTGAAACTGAACGTGGCCGTAAAATACAGCACGATGAGGAAACCGACGACCGGGCGTGCCAGCGTGGTCTGGATCAGATCCCAGCGGTTGATCGGATCCGAGGCAGGCCTGCGGCCGGCCGGCCGGGTTTCGGGGAGGATGGCCAGCGCGAGGACGAAATTGAAGGCGCACAACCCGGCGGCCACCAATCCCGGACCGGCCAGTCCGAGGTGCGCGAAGGCCTGGCCGCCGATCACCGGGCCGAAGACGAAGCCCAGGCCGAAGGCCATGCCGACCAGGCCCATGCCGCGGGAGCGATTTTCGGGAGTGGTAACGTCGGCAATGGCGGCTGAAGCGACGCTGATGTTGGCGCCGCAGATGCCGGCAAAAAGTCGGGACCCGAATAGAACCGCCAGGCCGGCGGAACCGGCGAAACGGGCGGACAGGGCGAAGAGGAGATAGGACCCAACTGCGCCGGCTGTGCTGACCAGCAACACGGGGCGGCGGCCGATGCGGTCGGACAACGCCCCCCACCACGGGGCGAAGATCAGTTGCATCAGCGAGTAGGCGGCCATGACTGCGCCGATCACCCAGCCCTCGGCGCCGTAACGCGCAGCGTACTTGGGCAACAACGGCAGGCAGATGCCGAATCCAATCAGGTCGATGAAGACGGTGAGGAAGATGACCAGCAGTGGCGAGCGGCTTTTCATGAATCAACGGCAACTGGAAGAACGCGGGGCCGGGCGCGGTGGGCTCCGTCCGGGGCGCTTATTGGAATCAGGCAAGGCCGGCGTAGACGTGGCTCACGTCGTCGTGGTCGTCGAGGGAATGGAGGAAATCCAGGACCTCCGTGCGGGCCGCGCCTTCGAGATGGGTGGGATTCTTGGCGACCCAGCGCATTTCGCTCGCGGTCACATTCCAACCGGCGGCCTTCAGCCATTTGCTCACCGTGCTGAGATCCTTCATTTCGGTCAGGAACCGCGCCGCCGCCACGCCTTCATGCTCGCCCTCGAGGGGTTCGACATTCTGCGCGCCGGCTTCAATGGCGTCGGCTTCCGGATCCCGCTTGGCGTCTGTGTGGGTGGCCTCGACGACACCCCAGCGATCAAAGAAAAAGCCCATGGAACCGGGCTGTCCCATTGCGCCGCCCTTGCCGAACAGATGGCGCATGTCGGGTGCGGTGCGGTTGCGGTTGTCGGTCTGGCATTCCACGATGACCGGGATCTTGTGCGGTGCGAAGCCTTCGTAGGTGACGAGTTCGATCGTCATCGCCTCATCCAGTTGGCCGCTGCCCTTCTTGATGGCGCGCTCCAAGGTTTCCTTGGTTACGCTGGCCTTCTTGGCCTTTTCCACCGCCACGGCGAGTCGCGGATTGCTGTCGGGATCGGAGCCGCCGAGTTTGGCCGCGACCATGATTTCGCGCACGAGCTTGCCGACAACCTGGCCCTTTTTATGGGCCGCGGCTTCGCGCCCGGCTTGTTTCCATTGAGCACCCATGATTCGGTGAGTATGAACGACCGTTGGGCGCTCTTCCAAGGCTTCCCGAGGAATAGTGGGTGTCTGCTTTTCTCCTACCGTCCGCGCCGGGTGTTGCCTAGGGTCCGCGCTCATTTTTGAAGAGATTACATGGCCATGATGACCAGTGCGCAGATCCGTCAGAGCTTCCTGGACTTTTTCCGGTCCAAGCAGCACACCCTCGTCTCCAGCTCCAGCCTGATGCCGGACAGCCCGAATCTGCTGTTTACCAACGCGGGCATGAATCAGTTCGTGCCGATTTTCCTCGGTCAAAAGCCGGCCGACGTGTCGCAATGGGCCGGGGCGGTCCCGAGCCTCGACACCCGCGCCGCCGACACCCAGAAGTGCATTCGCGCCGGGGGCAAACACAACGACCTCGAGGACGTCGGACTGGACACCTATCACCACACGTTTTTCGAGATGCTGGGGAATTGGTCGTTTGGAGATTATTTCAAAAAGGAAGCGATCGAATGGGCATGGGAACTGGTGGTCGACGTCTGGAATTTTCCGCCGCAGCGCATTTATGCGACAATCTACCAGCCGGACCGGACCCAGGGCGATCCGGCCGAACGCGATCAGGAGGCCTGGGAACTGTGGGCGGCGAAATTCCGCGCGGTGGGACTCGATCCCGCGATCCACATCGTCGATGGCAACAAGAAGGACAACTTCTGGATGATGGGTGAGACCGGTCCGTGCGGTCCGTGTACGGAAATCCACGTCGATCTGCGGGCGGGTCCGCGCGAGACCGAGGTCGAGACGCAGACGTCCGGGGCGAAGCTGGTCAACGGCTCGGACGCCCGCTGCATTGAGATCTGGAACAACGTCTTCATCCAGTACAACGCCAATGCGGACGGCACCTTCTCACCGCTGCCGGCGAAGCATGTGGATACGGGCATGGGTTTCGAGCGGGTGACGAGCATTATGCAGGGCACCCGCGGTCTGCAGGATTTCCAGAACGCGAAGATTTCCAATTATGAGACGGATATTTTCCGACCGATTTTTGACGAGCTGGAAAAGCTGAGCGGGAAGCGGTACGGCTCGACGCTGCCCAAGGCCGGCAGCACGGGCGACACGGAACAGGAAAAGGTCGACGTGGCCTTCCGCGTCATTGCCGATCACATCCGCACCTTGAGTTTCGCGATTGCGGATGGCATCCGTCCGGGCAATACCGATCGCAACTACGTGCTGCGCCGCATTCTTCGCCGGGCGGTGAAGTATGGTCGCGCGCTGGGTTTCCATGAGCCTTTCTTTTTCAAGCTGGTGGGCGTGTTGAGTCGCACGATGGGTGACGTCTTTCCGGAGATCCGCACCCGGCAGAAGCAGGTGGAGGAGATCCTGCTGCAGGAGGAGGTGGCGTTCAACCGGACGTTGAATAACGGCCTGCAATTGTTCAATGCGGAGGCGGATCGGGTGACCGGGGGCGCGCCGGTTTTGTCGGGCGAGTTCGCGTTCAAACTCTACGACACCTACGGTTTCCCGCTGGACCTGACCGAATTGCTCGCACGGGAGCGGGGGTTGGGTGTGGACACGCTGGGCTTCAAATCCCTGATGGAGGCGCAAAAGAAGCAATCGCAGGGGGCGCAGAAGAAATCCGTCATCGAATTGTCTCAGATCGAGACCAAGGCCACGACGCGGTTTCTCGGCTACGACCAGGCGCAGGCCGATGCGGACGTGCAGGAGGTGGTGCAGCTCAAGGACAAGACCGTGGTCGTGCTCAACACCTCCGTTTGCTATGCGGAGATGGGCGGGCAGGTGGGCGACACGGGGGAATTGGATGCGGGCGGTCAATTATGGCGGATTACCAACACGCAGAAATCCGGCAACACCTGGCTGCACTTCATCGAAGGGGGCGAGGCTCCGGCGGTGGGGCAGGCGGTGACGGTGCGCCTGGATTTGAACCGGCGTCGCGCCATCGAGCGACACCACTCGGTGACGCATCTCTTGCATTGGGCGCTGCACGAGGTGGTGAGCAAGGAGGCGTCGCAAAAGGGTTCGTCCGTGGCGCCGGAGAAGTTGACCTTCGACTTCAACAGCGCGCCTTTGACGCCGGCGCAACTCGCCCGGATTGAAGAACTGGTGAATGAACGGGTGGTCGAAAACGCGGGCGTGAGCTGGACGGAAACCCCGTATGCGGCCATCAAGGCGCGTCCAGACGTCATGCAGTTCTTCGGCGATAAATACGGTGAGACCGTCCGGGTCGTGCAGATCGGCGGCACTGCGGGCCAGTTGGACGGGTACGACATGGAATTGTGCGGTGGCACGCACGTGCGGGCGACGGGGCAGATCGGCTTGTTCCGACTGGTCAGCGAGAGCGCGGTGTCGGCGGGTGTCCGGCGGATCGAGGCCGTTGCGGGTTTGGATGCTTATGCGCTGGCGCGCGAGCAGAACGAGCTTATCAAGACCCTGGCGGGGAAGGTCAACAGCCCGGTGGGCGAGCTGGAAAAGAAGATCGATGCCCTGCTGGCGCGGCAGAGGGATCTGGAGAAGGCGTTGAAGGCGGCGGCGCAGCGCGAGGCGGCCGGGCAGGCGCAGGAGTTGGCGGCTCGGGCGAAAACGATCAATGGCATTCCCGCCGTCATTGCCGATTGCGGCGAGGCGGATGGGGATGCGCTGCAGATCATCGCGGATGCGTTGAAGTCGAAATTCCGCGGGGTCATTGTGCTCGGCGGACAGAGTGCCGGCGCGGTGGCGCTGGTCTCGGCGGTGACACCGGAGTTCACGGCGAGGGTTCAGGCGGGGAAAATCATTCAGGCGATTGCACCGATCGTGGGCGGCAAGGGCGGCGGACGGCCGGAGAATGCGCGGGGTGGCGGCAAGGACGGATCCAAGCTGGGCGAGGCGCTGGCCAAGGCCGCGAGCCTGTTGGGTTAAATCCGCGTCCGGCGGCTGGTGGCCGAGGCGTGGGTGGCGGAGGCGTGGGTGGCGGAGGAATTTATGGAACTGAATCCTGAAGCGCTGAAACCGCGCGAAATGTATCAATGGATGGTGCAAACCATCCTGCCACGCCCGATCGCCTGGGTCTCGACGGTCAACGCGCTGGGGGTGACCAACCTGGCGCCGTTCAGCTTTTTTGCCGGCGTCTGCGCCCGGCCGCCCACCCTGATGTTCTGTCCGGCGAATGATCGCCATGGACAGCCCAAGGACACCCTGCGGAACGTCGAGGCGACTGGGGAATTCGTGGTCAATCTGGTCAGTGAATTACTGGCGGAAACCATGAACCTGACGGCCGCGACGCTGCCTTATGGGGAAAGCGAATTTGACCGCTACCAGATTGAGCAAACGCCGAGCGTGGTCGTCCGGCCGCCGCGGGTGACGGCGGCTCCGGTGGCTTTTGAATGCCGCCTGGATCGCATCATACGCATTGGGGAAGGTCCCATTGCCGGGAATGCGGTGTTCGGAACCATTGTCCGGATTCATGTGAGTGACTCGATCCTCAATCCCGAGGGCGAGGTGGACGTGCGGCTCTTCGCGCCGCTCGCGCGCCTCGGGGGCGATCTCTATGCGCGTCTGGGTGAGCTGATCCGGATGGCGCGTCCGGAGTGAGCCGGGAGACCGGAGTTGGAACCGCGGATGACGCGGAGGGGCGCGGAGGGGAAGCAAAGAACCGAATTCAGGCACGGGGGGGAGAGCTTAGCTCGTCAGAGACTCGCTCCACCTTTCGGGTTGGCCTTCGGCCCCAAAATCGGTGGGCGAGAGTCCCTCGAGGCAGCCGTCCCGGGACGTGACTTCGTCACCGGCTGGCTCGTCGGAGACTCGCTCCACCTTGGTTGCCGGCCTTCGGCCACAAAACCGGTGGGGCAAGGGCTCCTGGATCGCCCTTCTACAAGGCAGCCAGGCGCTGGATTCCCATGGCTGTCCGAGCTGATCCTGCTAACGTTCGGAGTGTTCCTGATTCACCGGTTTCACCGCTGCTGGCTCATCCTTTTGGCCGTCTGGGTTCCCCCGCTGCCGGGCAGCACCGACGAGCGGCTAAACCCCGCCCTCTTCGTGCGGGTGATGCAATCCAGTGATGCCTCCGGCAACAACGTCGCCGCCAAAGCCGTGGACGGATCCCTGACGACATTCAGTCAGACGTTGGATCAGCCGGGAGGTTTCTGGCTGGCGTCGCTGGAGCGGACTTTTCCCCTGACGCGAATCGAGGTGGTGAATCGGGCCGCGCCTAATGACGTGGAGCTGGCCGGGCTGACCCTGCGCCTGTTCAATCTGGACGATCAGGTGGTCTTCCAGACCCAACTCACAAACCCGGGATCCGCCGCCACGCTCACCGTGAATCTGCCTTCCGGCATTCGGGCGCGCTCAATCAGGTTGGGCCTCGATGGCGGCCAGAAAAATGGGGGCGGTCATTTTCGAGTGGGATTGTCCGAGGTGCGGCTTTTCGGCGATCCATCGATTCCTTATGTGCCGGTCCGGACAACCAATGCCACCCAGACGGTCAAGGTCTACCAATCGAGTGATTACAGCTCCGCCTTCCCGCCGGCGAATGCCATCGATGGTGATCCCGGCACCTTCACGCACACGGCGAGCCAGCCGAATGACTACTGGCTGGCCGATCTGGGCGCGGCCCATCTCATCGACCGCGTGGAACTGGTCAACCGCCAGGATTGTTGTGCCGCCCGCCTCGGCGGACTGACGGCCCGCCTCCTGGATGGTGCCTCCAATATCGTGGACAATGCGGTGGGAACCGTGGTCAATCCCGGCGCGGGCGGAACCTGGACGTGGACGCCACCCGGTGGGACCAAGGGACGCTATCTCCGCGTGGGACTGGAAAACGGAAGGAAGAATACCGACGGAAACTACTACGTGACCCTGGCGGAGGTGCGCGTGTGGTCCGGCAACAGGAATCTCCTCATCGCCACCGGCGGCGGCCCGACGACCAACAATCTCGCGTCCAACAAACCAAGTTACATGGTGCGCCTGACCCCCGACATCCGACCTGCGGCCAACGCCAACGACGACAGTTACGCCACGGAAACCAAAACGACGACCGCCACTGTAGACGGCTATTGGGAAGTGGATCTCGGCAAGACCTGGGCGCTGTACGGAATGCGGACGATCGCGGCCTCAGGGATCGGCGGACGCCTCACCAATGCCACCGCACGGTTCTACGATGAAGGGCATCAATCCGTTTTTGCCCGGCGACTGAGCGGCGCACCGGATGTCTTTGATACCGATGCCGACGGCCCGGTATTGGCCCGCTACGTGCGCGTCGGACTGGAGAACAAACAGCGGACGGATCCGCGAGGCGGAATCGAATGGTATATTGGCATGCGCGAGGTGGAAGTCTTCGGCCGGCCCACCAACGAAGTCGGCATTCTCCAGTACGCCGCGTCGACCCAGAAGATCGACGCCGGGCAGCCGCTCACGCTTTCGTGGACGGTGGAAGGCGTGCAGCGCGTGGAACTGCACCCGGGCCAGGGATCCGTCGGCGCACAGACCGGGACGTCCGGCTCCGGTCAAATCACGCCGACGCCGATCCACTCGACCGAGTATCTTCTCGTCGCCACGAATGCGACCGAGGTATTCACCCGTGCGGTGGGTGTTGAAGTCGGTTCCGAGCCACTACCGGTTCGTCTGAGCGAGATGGTCACCGACAACAAATCCTCGCTGCAGGACGGCTATGGCAACGCGCCGGACTGGATCGAATTGCGCAATCCCGGGAACTCGCCCGTCGATCTGGCCGGCTACGGATTGAGCGATGACCTGGCTCATCCCACGAAGTGGATTTT
>JAYTHD010000255.1:0-8593 GCA_043732975.1 Verrucomicrobiota bacterium | reverse complement strand
CGGACACCCTCGTGACGTGGACCCCCGCCGCGCCGTTCACCCTCGCGGCCAATACCTGCTACTGGCTCGTGCTGAGTGTGGATAATGGAGACGTGGTTTACGCGACCGCAACAGAAACCCAACCCACTGGCGATGCCGGGGCTTTTGGAGTGGACCTTTCGTTCAATGCCGGCGCGACATGGGGCGAATCCGACCCTTTGCATAATCTCAAGATGCTCATCCAGGGCACGGCCATTCCCACTCCGCTGCTGGCCGTGGACGGAGCGAGCGCCATTCGCGGTGGCACCGGCACTTTCACCAGCCTGCCGCGGGGGCCGAGCTTGAGCGGGAGCAATCTTGTCTTTTATGGCGCGGGCTCCGGCGGTCAGCAGGGGATTTATCTTGCGGATCGTGTCCTCGTGCATGGTCCGCCCATCAGGGTTGCCGACACCACCACGGCGATTCCCGGCGGAACCGGCAACTTCCTGTCGTTCGCAGGCGGAGCGGGGATTCCCACTGATCCGATTATTCCCAGTGATCCAATGATCAGCGGCGACAATATCGTTTTCTACGGCACCGGCTCCGGTGGCCAGAAAGGGCTTTACCTGGCGAATCGCGCGGCGAATCACGGTCCGCCGATCAAGGTCGCCGATACCGACACGGCTATTCCCGGCATAAATGGCCCGCCCATCAAGTTTGCCAGCTTCTCCATTGCCGGCCGAGCGCCCGCGCCATCGATCAGCGGCGACAATGTCGTTTTCTACGGCGCCGGTGCGGGCGGACAGCAGGGTGTTTACTTCATGCAGCGCGGTCCGCCCATCAAAGTCGCGGACACGGCGACGTCCATTCCCGGCGGCACGGGAAACTTCACCGCGTTTCCGACCGAGCCTTCCATCAGCGGCAACCACGCGGTCTTCGCCGGCAACGGCTCGGGCGGCCAAAGGGGAATCTATCTGGCAAAGGATGTGTTAGGAACTGGCCCGCCGATCAAAGTCGCCGACAAGAACACCGCGATTCCCGGCGGGGCGGGCGCTTTCACGTCGTTCATCCCCAGCGACCCTGTGATCCCGGGAGACCCTATTGCGCCCGTCATCGACGGCACGAGCGTCGCCTTCTTCGGCGCTGGGAGCGGCGGTCAGCAGGGCATCTACGTCTCGATCCCGACTGACCCGATCATCCCGACTGACCCGATCAGGATCGCCGACCTTGCCACGATGATTCCCAGCGGCAGCGGCAATTTCATTGGCTTCGGTGCGGTGAGCCTCAGTGCCACGGACGTTGCCTTTCTCGGACGCGGCGCGGGCGGCCAGACCGGCATCTACGGTTTGACCGGCGGCCAGTTGATCAAAGCCATCGCCGTCGGCGACACGATCAGCGGTAAGACGGTCACCGGATTGAACTTCACGCGCGGCGGATTATTTGGCGACCCGATCGCGTTCCAAGCCACCTTTGACGACGCGTCGCAAGCGCTCTACACGATGGCGGTCGTTGCGCCGCCGTTCGCGTTGCGCATCACCGCTTCGGACAGACTCGGCAACGATTTGCGGCTGAGCTTCAATACATTGCTGGGCGCCAATTACGTCATTCAAAGCCGCCCCGATTTGGTGTCCGGCTCGTGGGCGACGCTTCCCGGCACGACCAACTCCGGCACCGGCGGCACGGTGCCGGTCCCTTTGACCAATGCCTTCAACGCGCCGCACCAATTCTATCGCGTGTGGCAATTGCCGTAATGCCCATTACGAACCAGCCCACCGTGCGAGGTGCACCCGGATTCAAGCCTACAAAAGAGGCAATGGGGTCAAACATTTATTATTTGACATTTTGCCTTCAAACGACGGCTGAACGCCGCCAAATCCGTGCCTTCCTCCGCCCGGCGCCAGAACCGGGGAATCCCCTGCGCCGCCGCCGCCTGCTTCAACCCTGGCACCTCCCGCACCACATCCACCAATCGCCAACCGAGATACCGCGTCGCCAACGTCCCGTCCCGTCCCCCGTCTTGGTGGTTGTCCCTTAGTACAAACGCGTGAAGCTCCGTCCCGAATCGCTCCGGCAACTCGGCCACCCGCCCGAGAAACCGATTTCAATCCTCGTCGATCCGCCAAATCACCTCCCCGCCGTTGCCCCGGCTCATCCCGTGATACCAACCGTCGCGCACTTGAATTCTCAATCGTCGCGCCATGCCACCAGCACTCCCCGGCTTAACACAACTGTCAACTGTCAATGTTTGACCCCATTGCCTTCCTCCCGTCGGATGGGGACTTCCACCCCATCATGTTGACGCCTTCACAGGCGCACTGGCGGCAGTAGCGCTGCGACTGCCGAACCCGCGCCGAGCGGGCGGAAGCCAGTGCGGTGTGACGCGCCAGTTCCATCCTTGCGCCGCTCTACGCGGCGCTACTGGTCGCAGCGCTACCAGTGCCACCAATCCCCATCGCCAGTTCCACCGATACCCATCGCCAGTTCCGCGTTTGACACCGGCGGCGGCCCGACAGAACCTGCGGCCACAAAGCACCTCGGAAAACCACACGTTCCCGCCGGGATGTGCCCGGGTGAACGGTCGCAAAGGACTCCTATGGAAGCTCAATGGAATCGCCGCATGTTTGTCCAACATTCCCTGCTCGCGGGGGCCGCACTGGGTTGGTCGCGCTCCGCCTGCGCCGCCATCCTCGGCGCCAACGAGCGCATCCGCTTCGGCGTGATCGGCTGTGGTGGCATGGGAACGGGACACCTGAACAGTCTGGTAAAACGCGGCGCCGGCGACAACATCCAGGTCGTCGCCGTGTCCGATGTCTATCAGCGTCGCCTGACCCGGGCGAAGTCCATCTGCCAGGGCGCGGGCTATCTGGATTATCGCAAGCTGCTGGAGCGTCCGGACGTCGATGCCGTGCTCATCGCCACGCCGGACCATTGGCACGCCAAGATCTCCATGGACGCCATGGCCGCAGGGAAACACGTCTACGTCGAGAAGCCGATGACCCACACGATCGAACAGGCACTGGCCCTGCGAAACGCCGTGCGCACCTCGGGAAAAATCCTGCAGGTGGGCCCCAACGCCACGGCGAACGACAGCTATTGGAAGGCGCGGGAAGCGATCCAGGCGGGGCGTCTCGGCAAGGTGACCTGGGCCCACGGCAGCTACAATCGCAACGCCCGCATCTGCCTGTTCAACGAGCATCAAAAGATTGATCCCTCCGCCGGCCCGGACAAGACGGGCGAAGATTATATCGATTGGAACATGTGGCTGGGACACGAATGGGGCCTGGCCCCGAAAATTGCGTGGAATCCCGAGCATTTCTTCCGTTTTAGAAAATATTGGCCGTATAATGGCGGGGTCGCGACCGACCTCTTGTACCACAAGCTGGCGCCACTGCTCATCGCCATCGCCGGAGCCAACGGAGAATACCCGCTGCGCATCAATGCCAATGGCGGGCTTTATATCGAACGCGATGGCCGGGATATACCAGACCTGTTCATGTTGACGGCCGACTACGCGAGTGATTGGTCGCTGTTCCTCGTCAGCACACTGACCAATGATGCCGGGATCACGGATCGCATTTACGGGAAATACGGCACGATGGAACTGAACGGAGATCCGGTGTTGAAGTTCAACGGGGATTTCAAGGAGGAATTCAAAGCCAAGAATAATGGACTGGAGGAGGTTCATCTGGCCACCACCCAGCGACGGGATCTCGAGGGGAATTTCATCGATGTCCTGCGCGGCAAGGATCAACTGGCCTGCAACGTCGAACTGGGCTGTTCCACCATGGTGGCCATCAAGATGGCCGTGGAATCGTATCGCAGCCGGAAATCCCTCCAGTGGGACGCGGCCGCGGAAAGGGTGATCGGGCTATGAGAATACCTCATTTCCCTCTCCCATGTTTCACGCGAATCGTCGCGCTGGTGGCGGTGATCGGGAGCGCTTTTCTCGCCGTTGCAGAGGACGGATTCGATTCGATTTTCAATGGGCAGAGCCTCACCGGTTGGCACGTCAGCGCCCGGACCGGTCACAGTCGCACCAGCAAGAACACCACCGGCGGGCGTTGGGTCGTCGAGCAGGGCGCGATCGTGGGATCGCAGGATATTCCCGGCAACGGCGGCCTCATCCTCACCGACGAAAAGTTCGGCGATTTCGAAGTGTCGCTGGAGATGAACAACGATTTCGGTCCCGACAGTGGCCTCTTCCTCCGCAGCACCGAAGACGGCAAGGCCTGGCAGGCGATGATCGATTACCATGCCCGGGGCAATCTCATGGGCGTCTACGGCGAGGGCTTGGGAGGCAAGCCGGATGTCCACAATTTCACCTTCCTCGAAAAGGTCACCGAGATCCGACCCGACCCGGCCCCGGTGCCCCTGCCGATCCTGCCGGCGTCGTGGGCCCAATTCTGGCGACACGGGACGTGGAACGAATTGCGCGCCCGCATCGTGGGCAACCCGCCCCGGATCACCACCTGGATCAACGGCGTGAAAATGTTGGAGTGGGCCGAGACCGAAGTGCGCCATCCGGACCAGGGCAGCATCGGCCTGCAGGTGCATGGCGGCGGCGACTTCACCCGGCAGTTTGTGCGCTATCGCAATGTCCGCGTGAAACGGATACCGCCGGACAACACCTTGAGCGACGCGGAACGTCGCGACGGCTGGCAATTGCTCTTCGACGGCAAGTCGCACTCCGGTTGGATGAACAGCAACGAAACGCCGCCGAAGACGCCGGTGGTCGAGGGTCTCTTGAATCCGCACAAGGCCGGGCACTACATGCTGGTCCAAACGCAGAAGTGGGAGAATTTCATCCTGGCGCTAGATTTTAAAATCTCACCAAAATGCAACAGCGGCGTCTTCGTCCGCACGGCGTCCCTGACGCCCCGTCCCGGAAAAGACGTCGGGTTCAATGGACTTGAGATCGCCATCGATGACACCGCGACCTCCGGCTATCACGACACTGGCGCCCTCTACGACCTCGCCAAGCCCTCCCGCAACGCGATGAAACCCGTCGGCGATTGGAACCACATGGTGGTGACCTTGGACGGACCGAAGCTGACGGTGGTCCTCAATGACGAAACCGTCACGGCGACGGACCTCTCCCTCTTCAAGGAAAAGAACCAACGCCCGGACGGATCGGAGCACAAATTCGGCGTCGTCTATTGCGACCACCCGACCCTGGGGTACATTGGCCTGCAGGACCACGGTTCCCCCTGTTGGTACAAGAACATCAAGCTGAAGCCCCTGAAATAGGGGCCCACCCGTTGCGTGGCCGAAGGCCACCACACCAGGTGGAGCGAGACTCCCGGCGAGACTCCCGGCGAGCCATCCGGTGACGAAGTCACGCCCCAAGGCGGGTGCCTCGCAGAGACTCTCGGCCCACCGGTGGTGTGGTCGCAGGCCAACCAGCAAGGCTTGCCTGTCGTCCTCCAACTCCTAGGGTGGGCGGGCAATGGGTTCGCAATTATCGCAGTATCTGCCCGTGTTGATGTTGCTCGGGCTGGCCATGGGGTTTGCCTTCGGCACGCTCGCTTTCAGCGTCATCGCCGGCAAGGTGGGTCGCCGCACCAGGACCAAGGACATCCCCTACGAGTGCGGCATGTTGCCCGAGGGCGACGGCAGTGCCCGGCTGTCGATCAAGTTCTTTCTGGTCGCCATCCTCTTCGTGCTTTTCGATATCGAAGTGGTGTTCCTCTATCCGTGGGCGGTGAATTACCGGGAAATGCTCACCGCCAATGCCTCCCTCGCCCTCGGCGGGATCGTGACGTTTCTCGGCATCCTTTTCGTGGGCTACGTCTATGCCCTGAAGAAGCGCGCCTTTGACTGGAAGAGCTGAGCACCAAGACCAAATCCAACGCTGCCGCGTCGTCGATTCCTCCGCCGGGTTTTTCCGTTTCCATGATCAAGATCAAGTTTGGCACATCCGGATGGCGCGGGCTCATCGCTCGTGACTTCACCTTTGACAATGTGCGGGTGGCCGCCCAGGGGCTGGCCGATTGGTGGCTCGCCGAGTTGAGACGGGAAGGCAGCCCGATCCACGGACGCAAGCCGGTCGTGATTATCGGCCATGACACTCGCTTTCTCGGGCGGGAATTCAGCCTGGCGGTGGCCGAGGTTCTGGCCGCCAATGGATTGTTGCCCGTCCTCTGCAATCGCGACGCACCCACGCCGGTCATTGCCCACACGATCCGGGTCCGCAAGGCCATCGGCGGCATCAATCTCACCGCCAGCCACAACCCTGCGGAATACCAGGGGCTCAAATTCAGCCTGCATAATGGCGCGGCGGCTCCCACCGAAGTGACTCAGGCGGTGGAAAAACTCATCCTGGAACGACAGGCGTCCGGGTGGGAATTCGCCGCCGCGGTGATCGGCACCTATCAATGTCCGTCGATGGATCCGGCCCCCGCCTACTTCAAACAACTGCGCAAACTCATTGATTTCGCAGCGATCAAGAAAGCCAAGCTTAAGCTCGCCATCGAGTTCATGTACGGCACCGGTCGAGGCTATCTGGACACCCTCCTGCAGGAGGATGGCGGCGCCCGGTTGCTGCGGTTCCACGACGAGTTGAATCCCAGTTTTGGCGGCCACCACCCGGAGCCCAACGCCGAGGGGATGTCCGAGGTAAGGGCGGCCATTCTGCGCGGCGAGGCGACTCTGGGCCTGGGCCTGGACGGGGACGCGGATCGCTTTGGCATCGTGGATCGGGACGGAACCTGGCTGACGCCGAATCAAATCCTCGCGCTGGCGCTCTATCACCTGAGGCACAATCGCGGTTGGAGCGGCGCCGTGGTGCGCACCGTTCCGACCAGCCATCAAGTCGACGCCGTCGCGGAATTGCTGGGCGTGCCGCTGCACGAGACGCCGGTGGGCTTCAAATACATCGGTGCCTTGATGGAATCCGAACCCGTCATCTGTGGCGGGGAGGAATCGGGCGGTCTCAGCGTGCGCGGACACGTTCCGGAGAAGGATGGCATTCTGGCCTGCCTGCTGATGGCGGAACTGGTGGCGACCGAGCGCTGCCCGCTGGGCGAAATCCTGAAGCGCCTGGAGAAGCAGATTGGGGAATTCCACACCGACCGCATCAATGTGGCCATTCCGCCGGACAAGAAGGCGGCCTTGCTGGCGAAACTGGCCGGCGGACTCGAAAAGATTGGCAAACTGCCGGTACTCCAGTTCATCACGACGGACGGCTACAAATTTCTGTTACCGAACCGGGAGTGGGTGGCCTTTCGCGCCAGTGGCACGGAGCCGTTGATCCGCTGCTATCTCGAAGCGAAAACCAAGGCGGGACTCAAAAAGCTGACCGCCGCCGCCCAACAGATTCTCCAAGCATGAAACGAATCCGGCGAAACCCTCCCGGTTCCGGCCGGTCTTACGATTTCTGACTGCCGTCGCTCCCCGGTGGGCATGGCCTGGACTGATTTTGGAATTCTGAATCGTTATTAAATCTCATGGAACTATTTCGTGGAATCCTGAAGGCCGCCGTCGAGGCGGGAGCGTCCGACGTTCACATCAAGGTCAACAGCCCGATCGTCCTCCGCATCAATCGACATCTCGTCGCCCTCGATTGTCCGCCGGCGACCGAGGAGTGGACGAACAAGGTCGCCAACAAAATCTGTCCGGAGCACGCGAAGGAGCGGCTCAAGAATGATCGCGAGGTCGATTTCAGCTACTTTGAACAGGGCGTCGGCCGCTTCCGCACGAACGTGTACCAGCAACGTGGCAGCTTTGCACTGGCGATGCGGGCCGTGAAGACCCAGGTGCCCGATTTCGAGACGCTCGGTCTCCCGCCCGTGCTCAAGGACATCGCCCGCTCGCCGCGCGGCATTGTGCTCGTGGCCGGCACCACCGGCTCCGGCAAGTCAACCACCCTGGCCGCGATGATTGAATACCTCAACGCGAATTTCAAAAAGCACGTGGTCACCCTGGAAGACCCCATCGAATTCGTCTTCGAGGACAACCAGTGCGTGGTCGAACAGCGCGAAGTCGGTCTCGACACGGGCAGTTTTCAGACGGGCCTCAAAATGGTCCTGCGACAGGATCCGGACATCATCATGGTTGGCGAGATGCGCGACGCCGTGTCGCTGCAGGCGGCGATGAGTGCCGCCGACACCGGCCACCTGGTCTTGTCCACCCTGCATACGCAGAACGCCTCGCAATCCATCGGGCGCATCCTCGACTTCTTCCGCCCGGACGAGCGGGAACAGGTCCGCCGCCAACTCGCGGGCACCCTGCGGGCCGTCGTCTGCCAGCGGATGGTGGGTACGATCGCCGGCGGAGTGACGCCGGCGTTGGAGATCCTGATCAACACGCCCACCGTGCGGAAAATGCTCGAGGAAAACCGTATTGAGAAAATCAATGCCGCCCTCGAAACCGGTGCGGATGACGGCATGCAGACCTTCAACCAGTCGTTGTACAACCTGGTCAACGAGAAGAAAATCAGTGACCGCGAGGCGCTGGCGAAGGCCTCCAACGCGCAGGCCCTGGAGATGATGTTCAAGGGCATTTTCCTGAACGACGGCTCGCGGATCATTTCCTGATCCCCGGCCCACGTTCCCACAACCGGCCCCCTGGCGATGCTGCCCGAGGGGCCGGTTTGTCTTTCTGCCCCGGGCTCCGTCCAAAACCCTTTCGCGCCGTA
>JAYTHD010000254.1:0-11120 GCA_043732975.1 Verrucomicrobiota bacterium | reverse complement strand
TCACCCGGAGCACGCCGAGAAAATTCGACTGCACCATCCCCTCCCAATCCGCGTCCTTCCCCGTCGCCACCGGATCCATTCCCAGCGCGCCGCCGGCGTTGTTGATCAGGACATCCACCCGCGGCGTGATCGTCCGCACCCACAGGGCGAAAGAGTCGACGCTCGCCGTGCTGGCCACGTCGAGAGCCCGCACGGAGACGGACCCCGCGCCGCTGGCCCGCGCCCCGGCCGCGGCTTCCTCGAGTTTTCCGTAGCGCCGGGCGCCGAGGATGACGTGAGCGCCCTCGCTGCCAAAGGCCCGCGCCGCCGCCGCTCCAAAGCCGCTGGAGCCACCCGTGATGAGCACCCATTTGCCCGATAATATCATGGCAGCAACGTAGCAATGCTGGGCCGGAAGGCATTTCTGATTCGCCCGTGAGCCTGTACGGGGTGCACGACAAAATTCTTCGAACGGCTTCAAAAATGACCCGTTGACGTGCGCTGTTTCGAATCCCAACGGGATTCCATCCTCCAGCCCAGGGTTGCCGTCTTTGGGCTACCCTGGGTTGCGAACCCCACCCGCGCCTCAACCCTGAAGGGGTTGAATCTCCGGAGCGCGACGACATCGCCTTCGACGAAAGACAGGTTGGGGATTGAGGCAACCCTTTCAGGGTTGCTGGCTTCGTTCGGTCTCCTCTCCGCATCTCCGCGCCTCCGCGTGAGCCTTCTGATCGTCAGCAGAGTTTTGTCGCGCACCTCGAACACACTTCCAGCCTCAAGTTCTTTGGAAATCGCGCTACGTCCGGCACGTTCGCCGTCATGGGACAAATCGGTACGGTGTATTTGGTCGGCGCGGGGCCGGGTGACGCGGGCTTGTTGACACAACGTGGCGCCGAACTGCTGCGGCGCGCGGATGTCGTGGTGTACGACGCGCTGGTGAATGGCAAACTCCTGCGCCTGGCACCCGCCGCGGCGGAACGTATCTACGCCGGAAAACGGGCCGCAGCCCACGCGGTACCGCAGGACGAACTCAACGCCCTGCTCGTCCGTCATGCGCAGGCAGGGAAAACGGTGGTCCGACTCAAGGGCGGCGATCCGTATATTTTCGGTCGTGGCGGCGAAGAAGCGGAGGAATTGGCCGCGGCCCATATTCCCTTCGAAGTCGTTCCCGGCATCTCCTCCATCGTCGCCGCCCCGAACTACGCCGGCATTCCCCTGACCCACCGCGATCACTGCTCCAGTTTCCAGGTCATCACCGGACATGAGGATCCGACCAAGGGCGAATCCGTGATCGATTGGGCGCAAATTGCCCGGAATCCCGGCACGAAAGTCGTGCTGATGGGCGTTGAACGGATCGGCGCCATCGCCGGGGAATTGATCCAGGGCGGACTCCCGGGATCAACCCCCGTGGCCATGATTCGCTGGGGCACCACCGGCCGGCAACAAACCCTGGTCGGCACGCTCGCCACCATCGAAAAACAGGTGCAGGCCGCGGGATTCCAGGCCCCTGCGGTGACCATCATCGGCAGCGTCGTGACTCTGCGCAGCAAGCTCAATTGGTTCGAAAAACGGCCACTCTTCGGTCAACGCATCGTTGTCACCCGCACCCGCCACCAGGCCAGCGTCCTCTCCGCCCAACTCACCGAATTGGGGGCCGACGTCTGGGAAATTCCCACCATCAAGATCGCGCCGCCGACCAATCATGGCCCGCTGGTCGAGGCCATTACCGGGATTGGCGAATACGATTGGGTGATCTTTACCAGCCCGAACGGGGTCACGGAGTTCTTCAGCTATTTCTTTAAAGCCTATTCCGATATCCGTTCCGTGGGCAACATCCGCATCGGCGCCGTCGGTCCGGCCACCGCCGACAAACTGCGCGAACTGCATCTCGCGGTGGACGTCACGCCGGCGGAATATGTGACCACCCAGGTCGCCCAGGCGATTCACGCCTACGAAAATGTGGAAAACCTCCGCCTGCTGCTGGTCCGCGCCGAAGTGGCCAATCCAGATCTGCCGCGCGAACTGGAAGCATTAGGGGGAATCGTGGATGATGTCCCCTGCTACCGGACGGTGCCCGAGACGGAGGATCTTTCCGGCGCCGCCACCCGACTGTTGGAGGAAGGTGCGGAATGGATCACGTTTACCAGCAGTTCGACCGTCGAAAACTTCCACGCCCGCTTCGACCTGCCGCAATTGCTCCAGAAACATCCGCACCTGCGCACCGCCAGCATCGGTCCCGAAACGACCAAGGCGCTCAAGGTCCTCGGCCTGACCCCGGGCGTGGAAGCCAAGGATCACACCATTCCCGGATTGATCCGGGCCCTGCGCTCGGCCTCCACGGCGCCGAAAAGCCCGGCTTCGACAACTACGAAAGCGGCCGCCCGCTGAGCGGAACATCTTACGGATAGACGTTGCGAAACGCTGCCATAACACAAATGCGCAGCAGCGACGGGCTCCGCCATCGCTGAGCTTGGGGTCGTACGTCCATTTCGCGCTTGCTCGACTATACCGAAGCAATACTCCCTTTGCATGAGCGCCGCCACAGCACATCTGCTTGAGGAGTTCGACCGGCTTCCGCCGAGCGAGCAACGGGAGTTTAGTGCCGTGATCGTTCATCGAGCTGCGCAGTTGGACTTTGGCGACGTCACCGACGATGAACTGACAGCATCGGCCGGCCGGATATTCGCCATGCTCGACGAGGAGGAACATGCCCAAGCGGGGTGAGGTTTGGCTCGTGGACCTTGGGATGGCTCAGAAAACACGTCCGGCTGTCATTCTCAAAGTGCCGTATGGCGACAACGATCGAGTTATCGTCACCATTGTCTCCCATACAACATCTGCTGGACGCCGGATTTTATGAGATCCCGGGCGGCGGCAAAGGCTCACATCGAAAGTATTCGCATTCGCAATATCCGGGAGCAGTGACGATCAGCGGGGGCATCGGTGATGACGCAAAACATTACCAGGAGAAGCAGATTCGGCGCGCAATTGAAAGTGTACAGCAATGAAAACAAGTGATCACTACCACAAATGGGTCGAGTGGAGCGAGGAGGACCAAATTTACATTGGGCGATGCCGGATTTGATCACCGGGATTCACGGCCATGATCCCATACGACTTTACTCGGAACTCTGCGATGTCGTGGATGAGGTGGTAGGCCACTTTGAGACAGGGAACCGACCCTTACCATCACCGCGGACTCGTCCGATGCAGGAGGTTGCCTGAGGGAAGCCTAAACACAAAAGCGCAGTCGAGCGGGCGCTGAGGGAGTGATTTCCGGGGAAAAGGACATACCGACTCCGCTGTGGCCGAA
The DNA here is from genome assembly GCA_043732975.1 of Verrucomicrobiota bacterium. Classification (GTDB taxonomy): domain Bacteria; phylum Verrucomicrobiota; class Verrucomicrobiia; order Limisphaerales; family UBA9464; genus CANIZL01. Next base: position 7,828 of record JAYTHD010000254.1, on the reverse strand, counting down.
TCCAAGCTAGTCGACTGAACACGCCTCCTATGATTGAAGCCGATGCAACTGCCCGCCTTGCCGAGTTCTTTGCCGAGATCAAGTATTTATCTCAGTTCATCGATTGCGATGAGGTCGGCGTGCATACTCGCGGTTTTCAGGGCGAGACGCCGAAAAATGCTGCCAGGATTTGGAGTGCGGGGACGGATTCTGAGGAGTCACCGCTTTTCTGTTAGCTCGTCAGAGACTCGCTCCACCTTGCTTGCTGGCCTGCGGCCAGAACGGGTGGGGCAAGAGCAAACCTAGGACACCCTGAGGCGGATCGAGGGAGCAACGATCCCACCAAAAAAAAATGCGCCGGACCTGTTTCCAGATCCGGCGCGATGTGAGAAAGAAGCGTCTACCAAAGACGAATCACGTGACTCCTCATGTGGCGTATTCGCGATCCTTCACCAAGCCGGGCTGCGGAATGGGATACTTGCCGTCGGGACCGCGCTGCAATGGCGCCGGGGAACCGGCCTTGAACTTATCGACGCCCGGCGCGAGTTCGATCGGGTGGTTGAGCATCTGATCATAGGTGATCTCCTGGCCGGTATGGGCCGCCATGCGACCCATGGCCGCGGTGAGACTCGCCGCCACGCCGCGCGGCACTTCGTTATAGGGCCGGTCGCGCTTGATCGCCTCCACCAGGTCATGCCACTCGACCTGATAGGGATCCATCTCCGGACCCTCTTCCTTGGGCGCCTTCCAGACGATGTCGGCGTTGACCATCTTCTGCGCCTTGTAGATGCGCGCCTTGGACGGCCAATGGCTATTTGAGGAGATCACCGCCAACCCCTTCGTGCCGTGCGCATAGCTGGCAAACTCATCTTTGCAACCGGACATCGTCCGACCGTAGAACATCAACTTCGCGCCGTCGTCGAAGGTGTACTCCACCGAATAGCTGTCGAAGTTCTGGTCCACGTAATCGCCCCGGTAATTCCGGCCGCCACTCGCCTGCGCCTTCACCGGCCAGGCGTTTTTCATCCAGCAGCACTCGTCGATGTTGTGGATGTAGTAATCACTGAAGCAGCCGCCGCTCGCCCAGATGAAGCTGTGGAACCGATTGATCTGATAGAGCAACTCGTCCTGGCCCGGCTCGGGTGCCTTCGAAAACGCTGAAGCGACCGGGCCGTGCATGCGATAGGCACGCATCATCACGATATCGCCAATGGCGCCGTCCTGAATCTTGTTAAACAACTCCTGGCGGACCTTGCAATGGCGGATCATCAGACCCACGCCCACCTTGAGGTTTTTGGCCGACGCCTTTTCGGCCAGCGCGAGCATGCGGCGACCGGCGGGTCCGTCCACGCACACGGGCTTTTCCATGAAAACGTTCAGACCCTTTTCAATCGCCAGCGTGAAATGAGCCCAACGAAAAGCCGGTGGCGTGGTGAGGATAACGATGTCCCCCGGACGCAGCACCGACATGGCCTCCGCGGCGGCATTGAATCCGAGATACTTCCGCTCGGCCGGCACGTCCACGCGCGACGCGACGTCGTCCTTCATCAGGCCTTCGTAGCTCGCCTTCATCTTGCTTTCGAAGACGTCGGCCATCGCCACCAGCTTGGTGGGCGCGTTTTCCACACTCAGCGCATTCTTGGCGGCACCGGAACCGCGGCCACCCGCACCCACCAACGCGATGCGGATGGTGTTGTCCTCCGCCGCAAAGACATTGGGAAGGGTCACGCCCGCCAAGGCACCGGCAGTGGCAATCGTGGCGGACGATTTCAGGAAATCACGACGGGTCGTGATCGAAGCATCTTTGGAAGCCGTGGCGTCAGAAACGCCCGCGGCTTCATTTTTCGAAGTGGGATTCACGGAGCAAATCATCCGCCTACCGGCCGCGACGTCAACGACAGAGACGAGATTCCTGAAGAATTTTTTTGAATACCGAAAGAGAGCGCCCGCCCCCCATCACCACTCGATCACCGCCGCGCCCCAGGTCAGCCCGGCACCAAAAACCACCATCAGCACCAGGTCCCCGCGCTGCACCCGCCCTTGCTGGACCGCCTCATCCAGGGCAATGGCCACGCTGGCCGCGCTGGTGTTGCCGTAGCGATCCACATTGATGAACACCTGCTCGTCCCGGGCTCCGAGACGCTCCCCCACGGCCGTCAGAATGCGCAAATTCGCCTGGTGGGGAATGATGCACTGGATCTGGTCCACGGTTAATCCACAACGTTCCAAGGCCTGGGTTGCCGCCGCCACCATCGCGTTGACCGCGTTTTTGAACGTTTCCTTCCCGTCCATCCGGAGATAGTGGAGTCGACCCTTGACCGAGTCGATCGTCGTGGGAATCGCACTGCCTCCCGCGGGCAACTCCAACAGCTTGGCCTTGCCCCCGTCCGAACCAAGACAGGTCGTGAGCAGTCCGTGGGCGCTCGGGCGATTCTGCAAAATCGCCGCGCCCGCCCCATCGCCGAAAAGCACGCAGGTGTTGCGATCCTGCCAATCCACGACCGAACTCATTTTTTCGGCGCCGATGACCAGAACCGTGTTGTAGGTGTGGGATTGGACGAAATGCGCACCGACGTCCAGGGCATAAACAAAGCCCGAACAGGCGGCCTCAATATCAAACGCCGCCGCCCGGATTGCCCCAAGCTTTTGTTGCACCAGACAAGCGGTGCTGGGAAAAAGCATGTCCGGCGTGATGGTCGCCACAATGATCAGGTCGACGTCCGCTGCGGTCAACCCAGCCGCGGTCAAGGCCCGCCGGGCCGCAGCCACCGCCAGGTCCGAGGTCGCCTCATTGGCGGCGGCCAGTCGACGCTCGCGGATGCCCGTGCGACTGGTGATCCACTCATCCGTCGTATCGACCATCTTCTCCAGGTCGGAATTCGTCAGGATCCGGGCCGGCACATACGATCCCACCCCGGTGATGGAGACACTGCGCAAGTGCGGGCGACTGGTTCGGGGATGCGGGGTCGGTGCCATGGATGTGGGTTAATTCGCCACCAATTTTGCCGCTGCGGGCTTGGCCGAAGCGGTCGCCGCGGTCGCCGCGTCCAGCGCGTGTCCAAGCAGGTCGTTGACTCCCAGGTCCACCAATCGCTGGGCCTGGCGCATGGCCCAACGCACCGTGGTCCGGCGGGCGCCGCCATGCACCTTGATCACGTAGCCATTCAGCCCCAACAGGGGAGCCCCTCCGTAGGTTTCCGGATTCATGCGCTGTTTGATGCGATCCAAACCACCCTTGGCGAGCAGTGCCCCCAGCAACCGGAGCGGATTGGCCCGCAACTCCTCGCGAAGCATGAAGCCGATGGCCTTCCCGAGACTCTCCGAAGTCTTCAACACGATGTTTCCGACAAATCCGTCGCAGACACACACGTCGACGCCATCGAGAAACAACTCATACCCTTCGCAATAACCCCGGCAGTTCAGCGACGTCTGCCGTAACAACGCCACGGCCGCCCGGGTTACTTCGGTACCCTTGGCTTCTTCACTGCCATTGGCCAGGATGCCCACCCGCGGTTGGGACAAATCGAGCATCACCCGCGCATAAGTCGAGCCCATCACCGCGAATTGGACCAACATTTCCGGGGTGCATGCCGGATTGGCGCCACCATCCAACAACACCCAGGCCCCTTTCTGGTTCGGCATGATGCAGGCCAGGGCCGGTCGCTTGACACCTTCCCGTCGGCCCAGTTTGAAGGTCGCTCCGGCCAGGAGAGCGCCGGTGTTTCCCGACGAAAGCACGACGTCCGCCACGCCGTCGCGCACCAACTCGATGGCCCGCAACACCGAGGCGTCCTTCTTGCGACGCACCCCGAGGGCGGGATCATCGTCCATGGTAATCACCTCGGAGGCCGGTCGGATTTCGACCCGCGGTCCGGTCAGTCCGAGTCGGGCACACAGGGGCGCGAGCTCGCTTTCGCGGCCCACTAGGAAGCAGCGTTCGATAGCCGGCTCGGCCGCCAGACCCAGCCTGACTCCCTGTAGGAATTCCTCCGGGCCATGGTCGCCGCCCATGACGTCGACCGCGAGGCGCATGGAAATAAAAGCGCGCCGGCCGGAGGCAACCTCACGGGCGGCGCCGCGCGATGTGATTACGCGACGTTTTTGACGACGATCACCTGCCGGCCGTTGTAATAGCCACAGGCCGGGCAGACCCGGTGCGGCAGCGCCGGCGAGGCACATTGCGGACAGACAGAAAGCTGCGGGAGCGTGAGAACTGAATTGTAGGCGCGGCGCATGCGCTGACGGCTGTGCGACGGCTTTCGTTTTGGCAGACCCATAAATCGTACTTAATTAAATGACTACAACTTCAACCGCTCCAAGGCGTCCCAAGGGGATTTCCCTGAGGCAGACCCGACCGCATCCTGACCCCGGGAACGCAAATCGCGGGCCGGGGCCTTCACCGCCAGTCCGCGACAGTCAGGCTCGCACAACGGAGCCGTTGGCAAGGCGAGCAAGGTGTCCTCCCGAAGCAGCGGAGTCAAGTTTGCGAAGTCGCCTTCTACTGGAATGGACTCCTCGCCCGACAACGGCGCCAATGCCGAGTAGGTCGCCAGGACCAGCGGAGCCCGAAATGGCCGGAGACAGCGCGAGCAGGAATACTCCACTTCCGTCGCCAGGCTGCCTTGGACAAACATTTCCTCCCCTTCCTGTCGAACCTCCAACTCGTGACGGAGCGGCCCGACAAATTGGATCAGGTCGTCGTGAAAGTTCTCGGCGATCTCCGCCACCGGAATCTCGCCGACGACTCGCAGCGACTTTTGTCGCAACAACTGCAGATTGATGAGCAACGGCATGCCCTCAAGATGACGACTTCCGGCAACAAGGGAAGAGCGGCGCGGCGCGGAGAATTCTGATCCGCAAAGCCACCCGCCGACTACTCCACGTTCTGGGCCTGCTCCCGAAACCTTTCCAGCTCGATCTTGAGGCGCACCACCTCGCTGGCAATGAGGGCATCGTTCGCCTTGGCCCCGATCGTATTGATTTCCCGATTCATCTCCTGAGCCAGAAAATCCAATTTCCGCCCGACCGACTCCTTCGCGCCGCAGCAATCGTCGAATTGGACAAAATGACTCCGCAATCGGGTCAACTCCTCTTCAATGTCACAGCGATCCGCGAAGAGGACGACTTCCTTCAGCACGCGTTCATCTTCCACGCTGACGCCGGGCAGGCCCGCCGCCTGAATCCGCTGGAGCAAAGCCTCGCGATGGCGCACCACGACGCCGGGCGCATGCACCGCAATTCGATTCACGGCCACGCGCATCAGCTCGATACGCTGCTGGAGGTCGGCGGACAATGCGCCCCCCTCGCGACTCCGCATCTGATCCAACTGCGCCAACGCCAGCCGGAGCGCACCCTCCATCAAGGGAGTACAGGTCGAAACCAACGCGGCGGATTCCGCCGCCGGTTCCAGCACGCCGGGCAGCCGGAGAAGGGCATCCATCGAAACCGCCGTCACTCCCGGCCCCAGCTTCTGGCCGAGCCGCAGCAATTCGGTCCCGTAGACAAGGGCCAGCGCTTGATTAATGCGGACCGCCGCCGCACCCTCCGGCAAGCCCAGGCGGGCCCGGACCTCCACCCGGCCACGGGAAACGGTGGCGTGAACGACATCCCGGACCCGGGGTTCAAGCAAATCCAATTCCGGAGGTAGACTCAGCTGAACCTCCGCCTGCTTGCGGTTGACGGCCTTCACCTCAACCTCGATCCGAAAACCACCGGCCGAATGTTCGCCGCGGCCGTAGCCTGTCATTGAGCGCATCCCGCCAGCATCAGGCAGGATTGCCGACAAATCCACAGAACGGATCCCCACCGGACCGGCGTCCGGGAAAATTCCACCGGAAACACCGCTTGACGCTCCGCGACACCCCACCTAAACACGCGCCGAAGTTAAAAAATAAACAGAAGACCATGGCTGAAAAATCCATCGAGCAGCGAATCAAGGACATCGTCGTCGAACAACTCGGCGTCAACGCCGACCAGGTAAGTCCGGAGGCCAAGTTCATTGAGGACTTGGGCGCCGACTCGCTCGACACTGTCGAGCTGGTCATGGCTCTGGAAGAGGAATTCGGTTCCGAAATTCCCGACGAAGAAGCGGAAAAGCTCACCACTGTGGGGGACGTGATCCGGTATATCGAAGACCAGCAGAGCAAGTAATCGGGAGTCGATATTCGGATCACCGATCGGTCAGCGCCGCACGGCCCGTTTTTTGACGCGGGCCGTTTTACTATGGGTATTTCCCGCCGTGGCCCGTCGTGCCCGGCGGTTGGTCCCGATTATTTCGCGCCTTGCTCAATCCAGGTCCGCAGCAGCGCTTGTGATTTGGCCGGCAGCTTGTGTCGCTCCGGGAGCGGCAGATCCTCGTCCTTACCGGCGACGATCAGCAGCAGCGAACTCTTCGAGGCGTCGCCCGGCTTGACGACCACGCCGTACCCCGCGCCGCCCTTGAGCACCGCGTCGCGGGTCGCCACCACGAAGGCACCCTTCGCCACGGTTCCGGCGTGACATTCGCCGCACGCCGCCTGCAACAGCGGCGCCACGTCGGTCGCAAAGGACACCGTGCGAATCTCCTCCCGGATGGGTCCGTCCGGCCAGAGCGCCCCCTGATCGATCCAGGCCCGCAAAATTCCGATCTGCTCGCGGGTCAGTTTCTCTGACTGTCCCGGCTGGTCGCTGGGCGGCGGCATCAGCATTTCATCAATCAGTCCGCAGACCATCTGGACGAGGACACTTTGCTCGCTATGACCCGCGACGAGCGTGGGTCCGTATTCCGTTTCCTTGAACGCACCGGCCTTGGTGTCGCAGCGGTACTTTCCCTTTTGTTTCTCCGCCCCGTGGCAATTGAAACAGGCGTCCTTGAGAATCGGGTAGATTTCCCGGGTGAAATCCACCGGCCGGGCCACCGGCAAGGGCATTTTGCTGATGTCCACCCGGGCCTTTTCCGCCGCCAAAGCGGACAGGCCGGCCAGCCACGCAGCTCCACTCCATCGTCGTATCCAGTGACGCATTCCCCCCACGATGATACAAATTGTCCGGTTCGACAACCTTTGGCGCCCGCTGAAGTTGCCCGTTGTTTGCGGGACCAATTGCGCCTATGCGAAGACATGCATTGGGATCACACGGCGGCGTTGGCCCGCAGGGTCAGGATCGACATCAGGCGGCGACACGGCGGGAATTATCCGCCGTCGCCGCTGGGTTTGAACCGGACCTGGAATTCCCGGGTGTGCGAACACTTCTCCCTTTAAGTCCGAAAATCTCAGTCCTCTGATGCCACCTCGGAAGCATCTCCTTTGTCTTTACCCGTTCATGGAAATTGGCGGAGCCGACAAATTCAATCTCGACCTGCTGGGCCGACTTCGTGCCGCCAATTGGACGGCCAGTGTCGTCACCACCCTGCCCAGCCGCAATGCGTGGCAGGCGAATTTTGCAGCGGTCTCCGAGCGTTGGTTTGATCTGGCTGAATTCCCGCCGGAGGAGCGTCCCGAAAAACTGGTCCAGCTCGCCACCGCCGTCACGCCGACCGCCATCCTGATTTCCCACAGCCACGCCGCCTACCGGCTCCTGCCCTTTCTTCGAGCCCGACTGCCCGGGATTCCGCTGGTCGATTACAACCACATGGTGGAGATGACTTGGGGCGACGGCGGCTTTCCACGGCTGAGTGCGACCCAGGCGCCGTTTCTGGACTTGCACATCGTTTCGTCGGATCAACTGAAACGCTGGCTGGTCTCCGCCGGGGTGGCGTCGGATCGGATTGACGTCTGCACCACCAACATCGACCCCGCCGTCTGGGATCCCCAAAGCCATGATCGGGAGGCACTGCGGGAGGCATTGCGAATTCCAAGGGGGGTACCGGTGG
>JAYTHD010000253.1:0-2587 GCA_043732975.1 Verrucomicrobiota bacterium | reverse complement strand
GGACACCGCCCTGATCCGCAGTCTGCTCGCGACGGATCAAGTCCGCCTGTTTGCCTTTGAAGGCATCGGGGCATCCGTGGCGGAACAGGATCTGCGGTTGAGTTCTTTTTTTGCCGGTCAAAACGCGCCGCGCTATGGCCGGTGGCTGGCAGCCGATGGACTGGTTCTGTGCCGCGTCCACCCGGACGGCTCCAACCAGACGGCGATGGAATTGTCACTGGTCAATCCGTTGAATGCCGTGGTCATGGCGCGCAGTGAACGCACCGGCCCGGCCGCCACCTTGCCGGGACAGATTCCCGCGCTCGTCGGCGAATTGCTCGGCGCATGGACGAACCGTCTGGCTCCAGCCATTGCGCCGGTGGTGACGCCCGAATCTTCCGCCGTGGTGACCAATGAGGAAGCCACTGATCTGCGTCCGATTTATCGAGACCTGGTCGCCGCGATGGCGCAAGTCCGGCGCGAACCGGGCAGCAGTGATTCGCATCGGGCGCTGGCCAATACTTTTGGGGCCACGGGCCGCCCGCGACTGGCGGCGTATGAGATCGAGCAATGCCTGCAGCGGCTCGACATCCATGCGCCCCATGCGGACAACACTTTTCTCGGCACGCACCGCTGGCTTTTCTGGGAACCTTCTCCGGCTTCAGGCGCTGCGGGATTGGTCAACCCAGCGGCCATCACCAATTTGAGCGGTCAATTGCTGGCGGTGTATCCGCAATCGCTGGCTGCGGGTTGCCTGCGTTACAATCTCGCCGTCACGGCGTGGCGGGCGAAAGACTGGCCGGAGGCGATAACGCAGGCGCAAAAATCGCGCCAGATTTTACAATCGCTGGTGGCGCACTTTGATCGCAACGCGAAAATAGGCGCGAACCGGGGCGAGGCGGAATTTGAAATGCTGGCGGCGACTTTTTTTCTCGAAGGCTCCGGCCTGCGCGAATCCGGCAAACGCGACGAGGCCAGGCTCGTGTTCCATCAAGGATTGGATTTCATGCTATCCAACAAAGTCCGCAATTTCTGCCTGCCACTGGGGCCTTATCTCGGCGACTTTTTTGGCCCGGAACGAGTGTATGGCTGCGGCGGAGATCCGCCCGGCATCCAGTCCCGGTTGGAACAGGAGCTGGTCAAGCTGGGGGAAACCATCGCGCGTCCCACCCAGGCCGCGCCGCCGCCGGTGCCGGTAGCCGCCACCGCAGTGCCCGGCGCGGATTGGATCCAGAAGGGGCAGCTTGAAATTAAAAATAAAAATTATCTGCCGGCCCTGGAATATTATCAGATGGCCGTGGCCGCCGGCGTCGCCACCAGGGATTGTCCCGGATTGGCCACTGCGCTCTTGGAAATCGCGCTGGACCGAAATCTGGAGCATCCCCAGGCAGAAGTCGAAAAGCTGCGGCGCGAACTCGGCCTGCCACCGGTGCAGGCCTCGTGGGTGGAGTTGTTCGCCGCGGCACGCCAATACCAGACCGGCAGCCAATTCGATCTCGAAAAAGCGGCCGCCTGTTATCGGGGAGCCATAGATTTTTTGGAACATCCGGAGCAACGCGGCGTTTACCGTTTGGAAAAAGAACCGGGCTGCGACCGGACAAACCTGTGGTGGGGCAAGAGCATTGGCGAGGTGGATCTGCTCTGGACAAAAAATTATGACACCCGCTGGCATAGCGCGGCTTTTTATCTGGCGCAATGTCTCATCCAGTTGGATCGAAAGGAGGAAGCCGCCCAATGGCTGCGACAGATCGCCATCAAGATTGGCGGCGATGACAGTGTCGCGCTTCTGGAGAAGAATGATTGGAACAACTCGAGCTGGTCGTCCAGTGGACTGGGGGTTCGCTCGGCGCAATTGCTCAAGGAACTGCATCAGGATCTGGGGACGCCGAAGTTCGGCGAGGTGGACGGCCCTTACAAACGGCCCGTCACCGGAACCAAAGCCCGCCCCGTCCCGTCACCGCCACTGCCGCCGCCCGATCCCATGGTGTTGCCAGCGCTGACCAACCTGCTGGTCGAGCTGGCGCACGCGACCAGCCCGCCCAACCGAAACTCCCGGATCCAATCATTCATCGCGCAATACGGCCACGACATTGTTCCGGCGGTTTTGGCGCTGCTGCCCCAATCCGGTGAACCATGGGATGAGAACGCCCTGATGGAGATGCTCAAGCGAACCGCGACCCAGGCGGATGCCGCGTGGGTGGTGGTCGCCTGCACGAAGCATTGGGGATTGATTGCCTTGGCCAACCGCCTTGACCCCCGGGCGACGGCTGAAGCATTGGCCGAGGTGTGGCGGGAACACAGCGGCGCAAAGTTCGTCCCCCCTTCCCTGATCCATGAAGTGGTTCACGCCCGCGTGCGTCCGTTATACGCGCTCGTGCTCGATCAAATCTCGGAAAAACGCATCAATCATCATGCGGATGTATTTCTCATGGACGAAGTGGCCGGCGCAGATAAATCCGATGAACTGGAGGCCGGCTTGCGTGACGCCCTGGCCCGTTGCCTGAGATTGAAGTTGCAGGAGTCGGATCACTACGAGCTGAGGCGCATCTCCCAGATCGCCATCCGGCACGGCGTGCCCGAGGGGATCGAGGGGTTGTTGATCGCCGAT
>JAYTHD010000252.1:0-2583 GCA_043732975.1 Verrucomicrobiota bacterium | reverse complement strand
CCCGGGCAAAAGGGAAGCAGCGCGATGCCGCACAAGCGCAACCCGATCACCTGGGAACGGCTGACGGGACTCGCGCGGGTGATTCGCAGCAATTCACTGGCCGCACTGGAAAATGTCGCCCTCTGGCACGAGCGGGACATCAGCCACAGCTCCGTCGAGCGCATCATCTTCCCGGATTCCTGCACGTTGATGGATTATATGTTTGGCCTGCTGTCGAAGATGATGGCCGGGCTCAATGTGTATCCGGAAAACATGAAGCGGAACCTCGGGCTGAGTCTGGGCATGTGGAACAGCCAGACGGTCCTGCTCGCGTTGATCCGCAAGGGTCTGACCCGGGAGGCGGCCTATTCGCTGGTGCAGTCCGTGGCCATGCAAACGTGGGCGGTGAAACACGCCGGCCGTGATGATGCGGATTTCGTCCAGCAGGTGCTCGCCCATCCCGAGATCGGTCAGCACTTCGCGCCGGGTGAATTAGAGAAGCTCTGTTCCCTCGATTTCCACCTAAAGGAAGTCGACAATCGCTTCCGCGAACTGGGTTTGTTGTGACGGTTCAACCCGCGCCGGGCAGGGGAATTATTCGCGCCCGGAATGGTCTGGAATCAGGCCCGCGACTCCCTAAACTGGATCCATGAGTGAAATTCTGCGCCCGGATGGACGCCGGGCGGATGAACTGCGGCCGGTGCGCTTTCAACACGGCATCGCGCCGCATGCCAGTGGCTCGACCCTGATCGCGTGGGGCAACACCCGGGTGATCTGTGCGGTGACGGTGGAAGAGTCCGTCCCGAAATGGATGCAGGCCAAGAAGGTCCCGGGAGGATGGATCACGGCGGAGTATTCCATGCTGCCCTATTCCACTCTGGATCGAAAGGCCCGGGACATCAGCAAGCTCAAGCAGGACGGGCGTTCCGTCGAGATCCAGCGTCTCATCGGCCGCTCCCTCCGGACGGTGATCGATCTGGAGGCGCTGGGACCGCGCACGCTTTGGATCGATTGCGATGTTTTGCAAGCCGATGGCGGGACCCGCACGGCGTCGATCACCGGCGCCTACGTGGCCCTGGCCCTGGCGATGCGCAAACTAATCGCGGAAGGCAAGCTCGCGGCGAGTCCGGTCCAGCCGATCGCCGCGGTGAGCTTGGGCGTGGTCGGCGGGCGTCCGGTGTTGGATTTGGATTATCCGGAGGACTCCGCGGCGTCCGTGGACATGAACCTGGTGATGAACGGCGCGGGTGAATTCATCGAACTCCAGGCCTCGGGTGAGGAATCGACTTTCAGCGGCGTGCATCTGGAGGAGTTGTTGCGCCTGGGCCGCGGCGGCATCACGGAATTGCTGCGCTGGCAGCGGGAGGCCCTGGCGTGAGCGCGTCCCAACTGTTTCTCGTCCGGCATGCCGAAGTGGAGGATAAGTATCACCGCACCTTCGGCGGCAGTCGGATCGACATGGGACTCAGCGCGGCCGGGCACAATCAGGCGGAGCGCCTGGCGCACTGGCTCAAGAGCCGCGCCATTGACGCCGCCTATTTCAGTCCCATGCAGCGCGTGCAATCCACCGCGCAGCCGTGGCGACCGCATTTCGAGGGACCGACCACCAACCTGGCGGGATTGCGGGAGGTGGATTTCGGTGATTGGACCGGACTGAGCTGGTCCGGCGTTTCCGAACGATTTGGCGTCAGTGCCTACGACTGGTTGCATCAATTCCACGAGGGCTTTCCCGGTGGGGAAAATACCACGCAATTCATTGGCCGGTTGCGGCTCTGTCTGGATCAAATCCTGGCCGAGCATCCGGGTCGCCGGGTGGCGGTATTTTGTCACGGGGGCGTGGTGCGGGGATTGCTGTCGCTGTTACTCGACCTGCCGTTGACCCGCTTTGAATCCTTTGAGATTGATTACGCCAGTTGCACCTGGATCACGGTGGGTGAGGCGAAATCAGGTCGTAAACGCAACGAGATCCAACTGCTGAATTTCACCCCGTGGCGGGATCTATGACGGCTACCCTGCGTCAAATTTCCATCCAGACGAACGCACTGGCCGAGGAGGCGGTGTCGGAAGTCATGGAGCGGGAACTCGGGCAGACGCCCAGCGCCCATCACGATGTGCGCTCGGGAGTGATCACGGTCAGTGTCTACTTCCAGCTCGCGGACAACGAAGTCGTGGTAACGAAGCGTCAAGTCCGGCAGGCGCTTGAGGAATTGCGCGAGGAAGGCGTCGATCCGTCGCCGGGGCGAATCCAGGTGCGCCGCGTCCGGCCGCAGGACTGGCGTGAATCCTGGAAACGCCATTTCCGCGCGATCGATCTGGGCCCCGCCCTGCTGCTGAAGCCGCCGTGGTCCAAACGGAAACCCAAAGCGGGACAGCAGGTGGTCGTGCTGGATCCCGGCATGAGTTTTGGCACGGGCCAGCACGCCACCACGCACTTTTGCCTTTCGCAATTGGTGGCTTCTCGACAGGCAGGGAAATCGCAGTCGCTGCTGGATGCGGGCACGGGCAGCGGCATCCTCGCCATCGCCGCGGCCAAGCTGGGCTACGCGCCCGTGCAATCATTCGATTACGACCCCGACTGCGTGCGGATCGCCGGTGAAAACGCCG
>JAYTHD010000251.1:0-5192 GCA_043732975.1 Verrucomicrobiota bacterium | reverse complement strand
CTGGGGCTCGCCGACCCCAGCGCCTCCGGCCTGTAGGGTCGGGATGAACGCGTCGAACACCACCAGCGACCCCACGTCCAATATCGATCCCTGCTTGGTGCGGTGCGGGAGGTGCCTGGGCTGAAGTATGCGGCGGCGGCGCAGGGGATTCACCGTTACTGGCGCCAGGCGGAGGATGGCACGAAGTTGGCGCGGTTCACCTGTCGTTCGAAGGATCACTGTCAATAATCAATGTTTGACCCCATTGCCTTTTTCGTACCGTCCCGTCCCCAGTCCCGGCGGCTATCGATCAGCAGGAACGCGCGAATCTCCGTCCCGAGACGCTCCGGCAGCTCGGCCACCCGTCCGAGAAGCCAACTCCGATCCTCGTCGGTCCGATAAATCTCCTCCCCACCGTTGCCCCGGCTCATCACAGGGTACCAGCCACCAAGCACCTGAACGCTCAAATCTCGCGTCAAACCAACGCCACCTACCCGGCTCAACTCCACTGTCGATTGCTTCTGCCGGCCCCACCCTCACATCCCTTACCACGCATTTGACAGGTAAGGCACAGTGACGGATCATTGGGTCATGAAAACGCTGACGATGACCTCGAAGCGTCAGGCGACGTTTCCGAAGGAGACATGTGAGTCGCTCGGCCTGAAGCCGGGGGATGTGATCGAGCTGGAACCGCGCAACGAAGCGGGGACGCAGGTGTGGTTGTTGCGGCGCCAACCGGCCCGCACTCGCGAATGGGTGGGTTGTCTCGGGCCTAGGGCGAGGAAAGTCACGGATCATTCGCTGGCAGCAATCCGTACGAGCATCGCGGCCGGGCGGAAGGGCGACGCATGAAGGTGGGGTTGGAGACGTCCGTGCTCCTGCGCCTGCTGCTCGGGCAACCGGCGGACCAAGCGGTGCGGGCGGTGGCGTTCCTTGACAAACTGGCACGCGAGGGTCATCGCCCCGTGGTTTCAGATTTGGTCGCTGCGGAAACCTACTTCGCTCTGCAACACCACTACGACCTATCGAAAAAGGATGCGCTGCGGGGCCTGCGACAACTGTTCGACGCCGGTGAAATCAAACCTCTTGGAGCCGTCGCCCAGGTGCTGGCGACCGATGGCCTGGCTTCCGCCAAACCCGGCTTTGTGGACCGGCTGATCCATGGAGCCTACGCCGCTGCCGCTGATGAAATGGCCACTTTTGAAAAGGCAGCCGGCAAGTTGAAGTCCGTGCGGGTCCTGTGACGGGTCCGCTGCCCCGGTCAACGACGGCGCGACAAGTTCCACCAAACGATTCCTCCAGATTTGTCGTCCCGCTTGGGTAGGGGGTGTAGCTCTGCGACAACCCGCCCACGTCCAGAGGCGTTTTTGGAATGGGGCACTGGGGTCAAATATTGATTATTTGACCATTTGCCTTCAGACAACTCGTCGCGGCTATCCATCAGCACGAACACATGAGTTTCCGTCCCGAAACGGTCCGGCAACTCGGCCACCCGTCCGAGAAACCGACGTAGATCCTCGTCTGTCCGGTAGATCACTTCCCCGCCATTGCCCCGGCTCATCACAGGGTACCAGCCATCACGCATCCGAATTCCTAATCGTCGCGCCATGCAATCGCGGACAACATCTTCGGAAGATCACGGACGAGAAATGGATTTCATGCTCCAGTGGCTTCCTCTTTCGGAACCTCACTTCCCGGGCCACTCCGGCAGATCCTGAAGGTAATCGCGGCAGAAGCCCTTGATCCAAAGGTGCCGGTCGTCGATACGGGTTGCGTACACCACCCGGGCGCCGAAATTACCCACCACGACGCCCACCAGCAGCGCCAGAAGTCCCACAAACCCAAGCAGGGATTCGTTCGCAAATCCGTACACAATCCCGGCGATCCCCGCCAGCACTCCCGCCCATGCGACCCCGATGAAGATCCCGCGCAGCTGACGATGGCCGGGACACAACCCGATCTCGATCTTGGCCCGCTTGTTGACGATCATCGCGACGATCACATAAATCAGCAGGGCGACCAGTGCGATCAGGAAGTAGGCCGGATGATGCCAGGAGAGCGAGCGTTTGAGCAGGGGGCCGGTCGTGGGAGCGTTGCATTTGACACACCGGTGTGGCAGCGACGCTTCCCGCGTCATCACCAGCCGGGGTCCCTGGCGCCACAGGCCTCCGCCACCCCCCACCATCACGCCTTCGCGCAAGCCCTGGACGACGGCCGGCTTGCAGGCCGCACAGACCTGTTTGCCCAGAAGCTCCACCAAACCATCTGGAGGAAACGCCTGCAGACAGACGCTGCAGACGCCCGACGGTGATGCCGACAAGATCGGCGGCGGGGCCCCGCCGGCCCGCAACGCGCCATAGGACTGCCAGTTCACCAAGCCCGGCCGCCAGACCAGAGTTGCGTCAGCAATCTGGCCACTCCGCACCAGAGCTTCAAGTTCGACCTCGGAAACGGGCCCGTGCTGTTGACCGCCCCGGGCATAATACCACTCCATGGCACCAGTATCAGACCGCCGGCCCGCCGGCCGCAATGGCGTCTTTGTCCTTGCTCCCGGTGTGCGTTGATCCCCACGGGGCCCTGTACCCAGCGTTCAAGTCCGCTCAACATCTTATTCGCCTCTTAGAAAAAAGGCAATGGGGTCAAACATTGAATATTGATCGCGCCGCCATGCACTGGCACGGTGATGATTTTCCACTCTCCCGGCTTGCCGAAGATGTGATGGCTTCCCCTGATTCGCTTCAATGACCAGCCAGCCAGCATCAAACGCTGGCACAGATCCTTGCCGGTAATCGGCCTCATACCGCCAGTTCAAGGATTTGCACTTCCGGATCCGGCATACGCCCTTCCGCGCGCAATACTTCGAGATAGCCGATGGCGGCCTCCCGCAGATTCTCCACCAACTCCGCCACCGTCTCGCCTTGCGAGTAGCAGCCGGCCAGCGCGGGGATCTCCCCCCAATAGCCCCCACCCACTTCCGGACGGACAATCACTTTGAAATTCATGCCAGCATCCTAACGACAACCGCACCGTCCGACAAGCGGCCTGTTCCGCCCGCACCACGTCCACGAATCAACAACCGGGAGGCCGCGTCGGCACCGCCATCGTCCCGCCCCTGATAAAGGGCTCAACGGTGTCCGGTCTGAATCACGGGCTGCTAAGGGACAGGTGATTTATCTATTCCAGCGTGCCTGGCACGTCGTACAATCCAAACCAACGCTGACTGCCTGCCGCGGCGCCGGTCAATTCGCAGCGAACCCAGTCCCCCGCCCCGCCGCGCGGTGGCTCCGTCAGTTCAATTTCCAGGATCCCACAGGCGTCTTCCGCCGATTGTTCCCGCGCCAGAAATCGCACCGTCACCCGCCCGTCCGCACTCTTCCAGGTGGCGTCGTCCACGGTCGCTTCCAGCACGATTTCCGGTTGCGCCGCGATGCGCAGGCGGAAGCCGCCGGCAGGCTCTGAGATGAATCCCGACGCGGCGGCAAAACGAAAACGCATACCCGGACCCGTCGACGCCGCCGGCAGCGGACGCGCCTCCCAACGAAGCGCGGAGTGTCCGTCCGTCTCCCGACAATACCGCAGGGGCAGCGGACTCAGCCATGAGGCATAGGACAACACGGGCTCGGTGGCTGAAATCGAACGTACCCGGCTGATGCCCTCCGCGGCCAAAGCGCGTTGCGCGGCCAATCCCTGGGCCACTCCGGTTCCGCCCATGGGCCCGGGCGTGGAGCGGATCCAGTGCAGGAGCGCCGCCACATCCTCGCGGGAGAGGGCTTGTTCCAAGCCTTCAGGCATGAGCGATTGCACGGCGGGCGTAAGCCGAAGGACCTCGCGACGGGCCAGCAATTCCGTCAACCCGCCGGGCTGATGCAGGGTGAAACCCGCGGATGATTCAGCGTCCACAATTCCTGTGAAGGTCCGGCCGTCCCGCGTCTCCACCACCTGCGCCGTGTAACGCGGTTCAATGGCCACGTTGGGATCGAAAATGGCCACGAGAAAATCCGCCACCGGTTTGCCCCGAAAGGCAGTTAGATCCGGGCCCACGGCACTGCCAATGCCCCGTAGCCGATGACAGGTCGCACAGTTCTTTTCAAACACCGCCAACCCCAGATGCGCCGGAGCCGCGTCGATGTCCAAGCCGGCATAACGACCCACCACGCCGGCGCGGTCGGTCGAAGGCGGCGGAAAAATTCCCACGGCTTGGGTGCGGATGGCCGGGCTGATATGATTCCGCGCCGTCTGACGCTGTGCGGGAGTCAGGTCGGCGACGCTCACCTCCCCGCGCTGGATTGCGGCCAACAGTTTGCCCAGCGAATTCTCCCGGCCCATCAACATTTCAACCCGCTCCGCGCGTGCCGCCGGTCCCAGATTCGGCCAACCGGAAAGCAGTGCGGCCGACAATTCCGCTTCCTCCGTGCGGCCCAATCCCGCTCGAAGCACTTCGCGTATCGGGTTGGGCAACGGCTCGGCCAGCAGGGCCACCAAATCCATGACCTCCCGTCGCTCACGAGCCTGCGCCAGCACGCGGGCCGCGGACACGCGCGTCTCCAAGGCAGCCTCGGCATTCAAAACCATCGGCCGAGCCCGCGATCGCAGCTCGACCGATAGTGCGCTCCACTTTGCTCCGCGGGCTCCCGCAGCCTGCGACATCCGATCTCCCAGGCCCGGGACCTCGGCCACCAGCGAATACCATTGAAACGCCTCCGCCTCCAAGGATCCGACCAGGGATTGTGCGGAACCAAACAGCGTCTCGGTAACCAACGCGCCCAACTCCGGATCGTTGCGATGGGCCGCCGTCCTCAGAATTCCCGTGGTGAATTCCGGTTGCTGATTTACGCGCAGATTCCGCAGGATATCCGACAATTCTACTGTCGACACCTGACCGGCAGCGGCCAACAAAGCCGCCCGGTGCCAGCGATTGGTCAACGGTTGCTGTGTCAGGCCCAAGACAATTCCTTGAAGCCAGGCGGGAGCCGGGCGGAACAGCGAAAGGAGCCGGCCGGTCGTCAGCGCCAATTGATAACGAACGCCCGGGTCCGGATCGGCCATCAAGGCGCGGTAGCCGATGGGCTCCGGGAATTTCGCGGGCGACCCGGTAAGCTCGAGCAGCGGCAGCAAGGCACGCCGGGCGCGGGGATCCATTCGCGCGAAGTTGAGCGGAGGTGGCGGGTTCGCGGCCTCCGGCTCGGATCGCCGCAGCCATTCCCATTGCACGC
>JAYTHD010000250.1:0-1674 GCA_043732975.1 Verrucomicrobiota bacterium | reverse complement strand
GGCGGCAGCGAGGGCAGCATTGACCCGTTGGTGATCCCCCAGAAGTCCCAATGGCAGCCGGAAGTTGGCAACTTCGGAAGGGCCGATCCAATGCAGCGGTGCACCCAATTCCCGGGCGCGGGCTTCGATGACGGACCGGGCGTCGGGATCGTCGGTGGCCGTCAACACCGGGGTACCCGCCTTGATGATGCCCGCCTTTTCGGCGGCGATCGCGGCCGTGGTGTCCCCGAGGACTCGCTGGTGGTCCAGGGCGATGTTGGTGATCACGCTGGCCACGGGCGTGACGATGTTGGTCGCATCCCATCGGCCGCCCAGGCCCGTTTCCCAGATCACCAGATCCACGCCCTGTTCGGCAAACCACTGGAGCGCCAGAAGCGTGGTGAATTCGAAGACGGTGGGCGTCAACGGGCGATCCGGGTGACGCGCGTTCTCCTGCTCGACGGTTTCCTTCAAGGCCGCCGTCAATCGGGCCAGTTCGCTGTCGGGAAGCGATTGGCGATCAATCTGGATGCGTTCACCAAAACGCACCAGGTGCGGTGAGGTGTACAGGCCGACGCGGCGGCCGCTCGTGCGGTAGATGCTTTCCAACATGGCGCAGACGGAGCCCTTGCCGTTGGTGCCGGCGACGTGGATGAAAGACAACCGCTCCTGGGGTGCGCCCACGAGGGCCGCCAGCCGATGCGTGGTCTCCAATCCGGGCTGGAACCCAAATTGTTGGAGCGATTGCAAATAGGCCAATGCGGCGGTGACGGTCACCCCGGGAGCTTTTGGCAGAACTGGGCAATTGCACGGGAAAATCCAAAATTCGCAGCCCATTCGAGAGGAGGAGGCACGGTCCGGGAGCGTGTCGGCACGGAGCTGAATTTGAAATCCCACAAAACAAAACCTTGCCCGCGACACCCTGCGGTGGTTACACAAGCCGCCGTTCACCATGGGTAAAGCCCTTGTTATAGCCGAAAAGCCATCCGTCGCTGCTGACATCGCCAAAGCCTTGGGAGGATTCACCAAGGCGGACGATCACTATGAGCGCGAGGACATGCTCGTCGCGTCGGCCGTGGGCCACCTGCTCGAGCTGATGGTTCCCGAGGAATTCGAAGTCAAGAAGGGCAAATGGACCTTTTCCCAATTGCCCCATCTTCCGCCGCGCTTCGGATTGAAGCCGATCGACCGGAGCGAAGGCAAGCTGCGCACGTTGGCCAAGCTCATCAAGCGCAAGGACGTCGACGCGCTGATCAACGCCTGCGATGCCGGGCGGGAAGGGGAGCTGATTTTCCGGAATGTCGCGGCATACACCAACGCCCGGCAGCCGGTGAAGCGGCTTTGGTTGCAATCGATGACGCCGGCGTCGATTCGCGATGGTTTCAAGAAGTTGCGCACCGATGCGGAAATGCGTCCGCTGGCGGATGCTTCGGTGTGCCGGGCGGAGGCCGACTGGCTGGTCGGCATCAATGGCACCCGGGCCATGACCGCCTTCAACAACAAGACGGGCGGATTCCAGCTGACCACCGTGGGACGCGTCCAGACGCCCACGCTGGCGATCGTGGTGGAGCGGGAGGAAAAAATCCGGCGATTTGTTCCGCGGGATTACTGGGAAGTCATTGGCAGCTTCGATGCCCAGGCGGGCCGGTATCAGGGAACCTGGGTGGATGAGTCGTTCAAGAAGGGCGATGGCAA
>JAYTHD010000249.1:0-3973 GCA_043732975.1 Verrucomicrobiota bacterium | reverse complement strand
AGAAAAGTGTGGGGGTCGCGTGTATCAGTTTGTGCCGGAAAAGACCACGGTCGGCCGCGGCGATTTCAACACGCTCGTGATCCACGAGGACTCGGTGTCCAGCGCGCACTGCGAGATTCTGGTCAATGGCGCGGAGGTCATCGTTCATGATCTCGGCTCGGCCAACGGAACATTCGTGAACGGCACGCGGGTCAAAGGGCAATGCCAGGTCAAGCACGACCAGGTCGTTCGCTTCGGGTCGGTCGAAGCGCGCCTGGAACTGGACACCCAGAAGTGGGAGGACACCACCACCGAGGAGACCGCGGTTATCTCGATGCAGCGCATTATGCGCGACCAGCGGCGGGCGCAGAAGAATCCCAAGCCCACAGACCCGTCGATGACGCTCGATTCCGGGGAAGGTGCGGAGATGGGCGACCACACGGTGCTTCTCACCCGACCCGCGTCGGCGCCGGAGGTCCGGGCGCCCCTGTCGCCCGAGCCACCGCCGCCCCAGGCCGGGAAGCCCCTCTGGCGCATGGTCGTCCTCCTGGCCGGCTTGGCGGGGGTGGCGGTGCTGGTCTGCTGGCTGCTGTGGCGGGGAAAATAGCCGGGGTCAGGAGGCATTCGGTTGGGGCGGGAGCGGGGCGGTTTTCCGGCGGGCGAGGAAGTAGATGGGCGTGCCGACCAGGACGAGGGCAAGCCCGAACGCGCAATTGATCACACCCGGCCTGCCGGCGGCCACCGCTTCCCGGTATTTCCCGATGTCATTGTAAATCGTCAGCGCCAGGAACACGATCGCGAACACGACAAACGCCGCGGGAACAAACGGGTAGCCGGGCACCTTGTAGGGACGTGGCGCGGCGGGTTCCTTGCGTCGCAGCACGAACACGCCGAAGGCGCCCGCAGCATAAAAAATCCAGCCGACGAAAATGAGGGTGTCGGTGAGTGTGTCGAAGGTGCCGCTGAAAATCAGCACGACCGCCCAGAGGCATTGCGCGGCGAGTGCAGCGCCCGGCGTGTGAAAGCGCGGATGGACGCGGCCGAGCAGCGCGGGCACGACGTGGCGGCGGCCCATCGAATAATAAATCCGCGCGCTGGTGAGGATGACCGCATTGTTCGCGCCGAAAGTGGAAATCATCACCAGCACGGCGATCCACTTGCCCCCGCCAGGAAGGATGTGTTCGGCGGCAGCGGCAGCCACGAGTTTCGAACCGGCCATCGCCTCCGACGGCAGCACCCAGCAATACGCGAGATTCATCGCGAGATAGATGGCCGTGACGATGAACATCCCGAGGACGGTCGCCCGCGGGAGAACGCGCTGCGCCTCGCGCACCTCTCCGCCGATGAAGGAGACTTTTACCCAGCCGTCGAACGCCCAGAACGCGCCCTGGAGAGCGGCGGCCATGGCCGCTGCAAGGGCGAGCCCATGCTTGGGAATGGCCACGCTGGAGGTCAGAAGGTTGGCGACGCTGCCGTGCGTGGTCGGCAGGAAAGCGCCCAGGAGCATCACCGCCATGCCGGCCAGTTTCGCCACGGTGCAGATGTTCTGAACCACGCCTCCAAAGCGCACCCCCACATAGTTGATGATCGTGAGGACCACGACGACCAACACGGCGAGTCCTTTGACGCCGATCTCCTTCAACGGTGCGATGTCGCCGATGAACGGCAGGTGCAGTGACCAGCCGGCGGCGGCGGCGGGCAATTCCCACAAAGGGAGAAACTGCGTGGAGTACTCAGCGAACACGTAGGCGAGCGCGGCCACCGAGCCGGTTTGAATCACGACGAACGCCGCCCATCCATACAGGAAGGCCACAAACGGCCCGTACATCCGCTCAAAATAAACATACTGGCCGCCCGTTTCTGGGATCACGCCGGAAATCTCCGCATTGGTCAGTGCGCCGAACAGCGTGATGACGCCGGCGAGCGCCCAGACGCCCAGCAGCAGGCCGGGCGAACCGATTTCGCCCGCCATCACGCCGGGTTTCCTAAAAATTCCGGAACCGATCACCCCCCCGACGACGATCATCACGGTGCTGAACAGGCCCAGGACCGGCAGCAATCCGGCGGGCTGCCGCCCTTCTGAAGGTCGGGTGGGTGTATCGTTTGAATCCGGTGGGGTCATCGTCCGGGCAGCGTAGGGGAGACTTTCGGAGGAGTCAGCCTGGGAATCGCCGGGCACGTCCCCAGGTAGGGCGCGTCGCTCCGCGCGCGCCGCGAGCCGGAGAAGCACAATCATCCGCTGAACCCCCAAACCAGCAGGCGGGCCAATCCGTTCCCCTTGCCCTCACCCTGCCCGCGGCGCGCGGGGAGCGACGCGCCCTACCTCGGAAGGGGTCGTTCCGGCTCAGGGGCGCCGAGCGCGACCGAATGTCTCGGGTCGAGGTGGAGGGAAAGAAGATGTTGACATCACTCGATAACTGTCCTATAAGGCTATGACAGTAAGCAGACACTGATTATGGTCCTTCGGCTCAATTTCAAGTCTGGCAAGCCTGCCTATCTACAGGTGGCGGACCAGATCAAGGCCGCGGCGGCCTCCGGCGTGTTGAAGCCTGGCGAGTCGCTCCCGGCCATCCGGCCGCTGGCCGAGCAGTTGCGGCTCAACCGCAACACGGTGGCCAAAGCCTACGCCGAGCTGGAAAGCCAGGGGATTATCGAAACGAGAGCCGGGAAAGGCTGTTTCGTTACGGAGAACAATTCGCCGTTCAAGAAGGCCGTGCGCCAGAAAATGCTGGCGGACGACATTGATGCGGCTGTCGTGCAGGCGCACCACTTGCAGGTGAACGAGAAGGATTTCCTCGAACTGGTCAGGGAACGGTTGGACATTTTCCGGGAGAAAAGCCAGAGCCACGCGAACATCAGACAACCCAGGACTGCCGATGAAGACTGAAGCCCCCGCAATCGAGATCGACCATCTGGTGCGCAAATATGGCCGCGCCGACGCCGTCAATGACCTGAGCTTGCGCGTGAGCGCGGGCCGATGCTACGGGTTCTTCGGCCGCAATGGCGCGGGGAAAACAACCACCATCAAGTGTCTGCTGAACCTGCTCCAGCCGACCTCGGGATCGGTGCGGGTGTTCGGGCTGGAGCCGCGCCGGAACGAAGTGGCGGTGAAATCACGCCTGGCCTATGTGCCGGATCAAGTGGCGTTTTATCCGTGGATGACGGTGCGGAACACGCTCGATTACCTGGCTTCATTTCGCCAGCAGTGGAATCGCCGGACGGAATCCGAATTGCTGGGGCAGTTCCGATTGGAGACTGGCAAGAAAGTCGATGCGCTTTCCAAGGGGCAGAAGACGCAGTTGGCGCTGATCGGAGCGGTGTGCGCCGAACCCGAGTTGCTGATTTTGGATGAGCCGACCTCGGGGCTGGACCCGATTGTGCGGCGCGAATTCATCCAGACCGTGATTGGAGCGTACCAGGATGCCGCGCCCGGCCAGCGGACGGTGTTTGTTTCCACGCATCTCATCACCGAGTTCGAGGGGTTGATCGATGAATTCACGATTATCGACAATGGAAAGGAGACCTTGACGCTGGAGGCGGATGAGGCCCGTTCCCGGTTCCAAAAAATCCGCGCGCGATTTGCCGGGGTTCCGCCTGCGGTTGATTTCGTGGAGGCCAGGAACGTCAAGCGGGAAGGCAGGGAACTGGAAATCACCGTGAACGGAGATGCGGCCTCGAAGCTGGACCGGATAAAATCCCTGTCGCCCGAATCGGTCAGCATGGAAGGTCTGACGCTGGAGGAGATCTTCGTGGCGACGTTGCAATGAGGAAGGAAAACGCGTGAACCCGAGGATAATCAAAGAGATCAGGGTGCTCCTGCCGGCCTTCGGATTGGTCCTGGCGGCGGCGGCGATGCCGATGTTCATTGGGCCGAACCGGCATGAGCTTGCGGAGATTTGGATGGGGCTGCTGTTTGGCCTGGGCTGTCTCGTCATGGGCGCGGAGGCCTTCGGGACTGAATTTCACCAAAAGACCCTTCCCTTGTTGTTGACCC
>JAYTHD010000248.1:0-8368 GCA_043732975.1 Verrucomicrobiota bacterium | reverse complement strand
CTCTCGTACCACCTTCCCTATTGGCCAACGGCCAAAACCGGTGGGCGAGAGTCTCCGCGAGGCACCGCTTTGGGACGTGACTTCGTCACCGACCAGCTCGACAGAGTCTCGCTCCACCTTATTTGGTGGCTTCCGGCCAGAACCGGCGGAGAGTCTCCCTAACTTCACGTCCCCGCCACAAGGCACGGGCGAGGCCGCTTTTCCGTCGCTCGAATCCCCGGCGGAGATTCCACTTCTCACCCTCTTGGGATCCTGTACCCTCGGCGCATGGAACTGGTTGTCGCTCTTCTAATCGCCGGCGCCCTCCTATTCGTGGCCGAGTTCTATCTGCCCGGCATTATTGCCGCGAAGTTCGGTTTTCTCTTCCTGGTGGCAGCGGTCATCATTGGCTACCGGCGCTTCGGCCCAAGTGGTGGGACGGCGACCTTGGCCGTCGCGGCAGCCATTGTTGGAGTGGGCGGATTCCTCTGGGTGCGGCTCTTTGATCGCACGGGTGAAGCGGCCGGCATCATTTCCCACAGCGTGGGCGTCACCCCGCCGCCGGCGCATCAGGATTTGTTGAATCAAGTAGGCGAGACGCTCACCCCGCTGCGCCCGGGCGGCACCGCTCGATTTGGTGACGACCGCGTGGACGTCGTCTCGGACGGCACACCCGTCGACTCGGGCCGGGCCGTCCGCGTCATTGCCGTGGAAGGCCACCGCATTCTGGTTCGGGCCGTTTGAACACACCCCTTATTGTTCCCCAAGCTTTCTTCATTCCAATCAACTTCACAACCCTATGGAACTCCTACCTACCTTAGCCCAACAGGAAATTAGTCTCCCCAGCCCGGGCCTCTTCCTGACACTCGCCGTTGTCGGCGTGGCGGCCCTGGTCACGCTTATCCTGGTTTTCAACTATGGCTCCATCTGGCTGCGGGCGAAGGCGTCGGGAGCCTCCGTCGGGATTGTGGAACTCCTGGCCCTGAGCCTGCGAAAAGTACCCGTCGGCTCCGTGGTCGACAACCGCATCACCGCCATGAAATCGGGGCTCGAAGTTTCGATTGATCAACTCTCCACGCATCACCTTTCGGGCGGGAGCATCAACATGGTCGTGCAGGCGCTGATCGCCGCGCAGAAGGCCGGCATCCACTTGGATTTTGACCGGGCCTGCGCCATCGACCTCGCCACCAAGGGCACCGGGAAAACGGTGTTGGAGGCCGTCCGCACCAGCGTCAATCCCAAGGTCATCGACTGCCCCGCACCCCAACAGGGCAAGGTCACCATTGAAGGCGTCGCCAAGGACGGCATCGCGGTGAAGGTGAAAGCGCGTGTGACCGTGCGGACCAATCTCGATCGTTTCGTCGGCGGCGCCACCGAGGAGACGATCATCGCCCGCGTCGGCGAAGGCATTGTCACCACCATTGGTTCGTCGGAAACGTACAAGGAAGTCCTGGAGAATCCCGATCGAATTTCCAAAAACGTGCTCTCGAAGGCACTCGATTCCAATACCGCGTTTGAGATCCTCTCGATTGATATTGCCGACGTCGACGTCGGCGAAAACGTGGGTGCGAAATTGCAGGCCGAGCAGGCCGAGGCGAACAAGTTGATCGCTCAGGCCCACGCTGAGACGCGGCGCGCCGCCGCTGTGGCGGTCGAACAGGAAAACATCGCCCGTGTGTCGGAGATGCGGGCCCGCGTGGTCGAAGCCGAGGCCCAGGTGCCGCTGGCCATGGCCGAAGCCTTCCGCAAGGGCAATCTGGGGATCATGGACTATTACAAAATGAAAAACATCCAGGCCGACAGCGCCATGCGCGAAAGCATCGCCGGCACGGGACCCAAAGGCTGAAATCGTCCCGGGCCCGCCCGCCGCCCACCGCCCAACGGGATTCTTTTCATCGCAACGCAGCGCCTCTCCGGATCACCCGATGACTCCCGTGCTCGCCAAAGTATCGGTTCCCTGGCCGCTGATCATTTTTGCCGTGGTGGTGACGTTTCAGGTTCTCGCCGGGGCCTTCCAGCAGTGGCTGCGTAGCGCGCGCCGCCGGGAAGAAGCGGAACGGGCGGACCCGGAGACGTCGATCCCGGAGTTCCCCGAGCCGTGGCTCGCTCCCACCTTTCCGCGTCGTTCGGAATATCCCGAACCCAGGCGCACTCCCCTCCCCCTGCCGTCCCCAATGACGGAAGAGGAGCGGGCGGCCCGGTTGGAGCGGATCCTGCGTGGCACCGCCCGCGTGAGAGAAACTCCCCCCGCGGTCCCGGCGACAGCGCAGCCGCGAGAATTTGAACCGACCCCCTCCGGCACCTGGGTCACGCTCGACGAATCGGCGGATGCCCTGCGCCATGCGAGCGAGCAATTGGCCAAGGCCGACGCGTTGGCGACGATGTCGCTGACCCCATTGAGCGAAGCCTCGTCAGCGATGCAGGAGGCCACGGATCGCTTAAATCAAGGCGACCAGGCGATCTTCCACCCAACGGTGCTCCGGGCCGTCGAAACGCCCCGGCGTGACGCTCCGACCGGCTACGCCGCTGAACTGGCCCGGACATTGCGGGACCCGGCAACCGCCCGTGGGGCGATCCTTGTCTCGGTGCTGCTGGGTCGACCCAAGGCACTTGAGGACTAGTGCCGGGGTCACCCAGCCAGGTTCCGCGGCCGAAACAGCGAAGCCGAAGCGGCATTTGCGTTGTAACCTCCGTCCGCGGGCACAGTCTCCATGATCGTTCTGAACCTATGAAAATATTGCGCACATCGTCCTACGGTTGGGCCATTGCCTTGGCCTTGGCCACCTCCGCTGTCCTGGCCGATGCCAAAAGCGACCTCGTCGCGGCCGCCAAGAAGTTGGACGACGCCAGGAGCTATTCCTGGACCACGACGGTGGATCTGGAAGGAATGCCTTTTAAACCGGGTCCGACGTTGGGAAAACGGGTGAAAGACGGCTTCACCTGGGTTTCCAGTGAGATGATGGGCAATAAATCGGAAGCCTACCTCAAGGGATCGAAGGGTGTGACGCAGGTGGACGGCGAGTGGAAAACCGAAGACGAATTGCCGCAATTTGGCGGTCCTGGCGGTCCTGGCGGTCCTGGCGGTCCTGGTGGTCCTGGTGGTCCTGGTGGTGGCCGCCCCGGCGGCCCGGGCGGGCCTGACGGTCCCCGGGAGGGCGCCACCCGCCCGCCCGCTGGCGGCGGAGATCGACCCAACGCTGGGGGTCCTGGGGGTCCTGGGGGTCCTCCCGGAGGCGGCGGGCCGGGAAGATTTGGCGGACCCGGTGGTGGCCGCGGCGGCTTCGCGGCGATGGGCGCCCGGCGCTTGTTGCAAACAAAGGCACCGCATGAGGCCATCCTCCTGTACGCCGATAAGATCAAGGACCTGAAGGCCAGCGACGGATCCATCAGCGGGGAATTGCCGGAAGAGGTCGTCAATGAGTTGACCCTGTTCGGCCGTCGCGGCCGCGGAGGTCCGGGCGGTGGTGGTGGCGGCGGACCGTCCACTGCCAAGGGTTGGATCAAGGTCAAGCTCGCGAACGGCCAGATCACCAAGACGATTCTGGAAATCGAGTCGGAAATGCGGGATCGCGATGGCGGCACTCAGACCGTGAACGCCATCACGACCACCGAAATCTCGGAAGTCGGCGCCACCAAGCTGGAGGTCCCGGAGGCGGTAAAATCCAAGCTTGAAAAAGCCGACAAATAAGTATCACTCCCACGCAAAGTCCTTCATTTTGCCCAGAGATTGAGGGACTCAAGGTGGCCGCCGCCGTCGCGTCGGCCATTTTGTTGTCCGCCTCCGTTTTCCGGGCGGGAATACTCCCGTGAATGGTTTAACGTAATTGAAATCGATGAAGCACCGCCCTGTTGATTGTCGCCTCGCCGCCGCTGCGACTCCCCTGATCTTAGGACTCCTGAGTGGCTGTGGGGCCAAGAGCCCGCCGCTCGAGTTCCGCTTGGAGAACGTTGTGCGAACCAATCTGGTTCAATCCGTCAGCGTCAATGGCACCATCAATCCCCTTCGCCTGGTCAGCGTCGGCAGTCAGGTCGGCGGTCTGATTTTGGAACTCAAGGCCGATTTCAATTCGAAGGTCAAGGAGGGCGATGTCATCGCGTTGATCGATCCCTCCACCTATGAGCGCGCCCTGGCCCAGGCCAAGGCACGCCTGACGAGCGCCCAGGCGGATCTGACCCTGGCCGCATTTGACGCCAAACAAACGGAGGCCCTGTTTCAACTCAAACAGATCGCGGAAAGCGACTCGGTTCGGGCCAAGGCGAATCTGCTCAAGGCACAGGCGGCGGTTCTGACCCAGGAAGCGGCGGTGGAAAGTGCCGATGTCGATCTGAAACGCACGACGATCTACGCTCCCATCACGGGCATGGTCATCGCGCGAGCGGTCGAGGCCGGCCAAACTGTGGCCGCCAGCTTCAACACACCCACTCTCTTCACGGTCGCCAGTGATCTCACGAAAATGCAGATCGAACTCGCCGTCTCGGAGGCGGACATTGGCTCGGTGGAATTCGGCCAGCGGGTCGACTTCACGGTGGATGCCTTCGCGGGACAAAAGTTCAACGGACTGGTCCGCCAGGTTCGTTTCCAGCCGACCACCAACCAAAGTGTGGTCACCTACACGACGGTGGTGGATATTGCCAATCCCGATCTGAAGTTGCGCCCGGGCATGACCGCCAACGCCCTGATCATTACCTCGGAAAAGACCAACGTTATCCGGGTTCCCGCCGGCGCGCTGCGATTCAACGCGCCGATCGGCATGAAGGTCCTGCCGGCCAACAATCCAATTTCCACCAACGACATCGTCCGCCGACCGGGTGGCCTGTCGGGCGACAACGGGTTCCCGCCCCCACCGTGGCAGGCACAAGGACGCCGTCCCACGGACGAGGAGCGGGAAAAATGGCTGGCGACTTTGACGCCGGAACAAAAGGAAGCCTATGACAAATTCCGGGCGGAGATGCGCAAGCGCATGGCCGAAGGCGGCGGCGGTCCGGGAGGCCCAGCCGGCGGTGGAACCGGGGCGCCCCGTCCGCGTCCGGCCGCTGGCCCCACCTTGCGAACCGTCTACCTCCCGGGAACGAACATGGCCAATGGCAAACCGGAACTTTTCCTGCAGGCGGTCAACGTGAAGGTTGGCACCAGCGACAACAACGGTTACGAAGTGCTGGAAGGTTTGAGCATTGGGACGCCCGTCGTGGTGGGAACCCGCGGCGGCGCGGCGGCCCCCGCCGCTGCGGCCCCCAATCCCCTGGGCTCGCCCTTCGGTGGCGGACGTCGCTGAACCCTGGCTGGATCCCTTCCCACCCATGGCACAAGCGATCATCGAGCTTCGCGACTTCAGCAAAACCTACCAGTCCGGCGAGGTGGAGGTCCGGGCGGTGCGTAGTGTGAGCCTGACCATTCAGGCCGGCGAGTTCATCGCGATCATGGGCGCCAGCGGCTCGGGCAAAAGCACCATGATGAATACC
Source organism: Verrucomicrobiota bacterium (assembly GCA_043732975.1). Taxonomy (GTDB): domain Bacteria; phylum Verrucomicrobiota; class Verrucomicrobiia; order Limisphaerales; family UBA9464; genus CANIZL01. The sequence goes on along the minus strand of JAYTHD010000248.1, from coordinate 2,929 downwards.
ATCGGCTGCCTGGATCGCCCCACCGGCGGCACCTACCTCCTCGACGGGGTGAACATCGGGGAATTGAATCGGAATCAACTCGCCGATCTCCGGAACAGAAAACTCGGGTTTGTCTTCCAGGGATTCAACCTGCTCGCCCGGACCACGGCCGTGGAGAACGTCGAGCTGCCCATGTTTTATGCCCGGCCGGGACTCAGCGGGCGCGAACAGCGTCGCCGGGCATTGGCCTCCCTCACGCTGGTTGGTTTGGGAGATCGCATCGATCATACGCCCAGTCAACTCTCCGGCGGTCAGCAACAACGCGTGGCCATCGCCCGGGCGCTGGTCAACCAGCCCAAGGTGTTGCTGGCCGATGAACCGACCGGCAATCTCGATTCCCGGACCAGCATTGAAATTATGGGCATTTTTCAGCAGTTGAATGATCAGGGAATGACCGTGGTCATGGTGACTCACGAGTTGGACATCGCCCACTACTGCCGCCGGGTGGTGGTGATGCGCGACGGCCAGATTCGCGGCGATGAACCCGTTGTTGGCCGGCTGCTGGCCGGGGAACAACTCGCCCGCCTCGACGCCGAACAGAAAGCCGTGCAACTCACCGCCTGATCACGCCATGGGATTTGCCACTCTCAAAATCGCCGTCCGGGCGTTGAAGCGGAATTTTCTCCGCTCCATTCTCACCATGCTGGGAATCATCATTGGCGTCGCGGCCGTGATCTGCGGCGTCAGCCTGGGGACGGGGGCCAAGGCGCAGGTGGAAAAAAGCGTCGCCTCCATGGGGCAGAATCTATTGACGATCTTCAGCGGCAATTTTTCGCGCGGTGGCTTTGGCCGCGGCGCGGGCTCGACGCCCAACCTGACCCGCGAGGATTATGAAGCCATCCGGCGGGACGTGAAGGGCATCGCCGGCATCAGCCCGGAAGTGCGGACCTTCACCACCGTCGCCTTTGGTAGCGCGAATCAGCAAACCCAGGTGCTCGGCGTCGGCGAAGATTATATCCTGGCCCGCTCGTGGCCGTTTCGTTCCGGCCAGAATTTCACCGAATTGGATGTCCGCAGCGGCAACAAGGTCTGTCTCCTCGGGACCACGACCAGCAAGACGCTTTTCGGTGAAGGCATCGACCCCGTCGGCCAGACGATCCGCATCAAGGGCGGACCTTATCAAGTGATTGGTCTACTGGAATCCAAGGGGGCCAACACCTTCGGCAGCGACCAGGACGACATCGTCCTCGTCCCCTGGACCAGCGCCCAGAAGCGGCTGACCGGCGATACCATGTTCCGCTCATTCACAGTCTCGGCCGACAGCGCCGCCGGCATGACCGACGTGCAGAATCAGTTGAGCGAGTTGTTGCGGCAGCGGCACAAGATCGAGCCGCCCCGCGAAGACGACTTCACGATACGGAACCAACAGGAATTGGCGGACCTGGCCACCCAGACTTCCCGAGTGATGACCGTTGTGATCGCCGCGATCGCGGGAATTTCACTCCTGGTCGGTGGTATCGGGATCATGAACATCATGCTGGTGAGCGTCACCGAGCGGACCCGCGAGATCGGCATCCGCCTGGCGGTCGGCGGCCGGGGCTCCGACGTGCTTTGGCAATTCCTGGCGGAAGCGGTTCTGCTCAGTCTCGCCGGGGGTGCCCTGGGCATCGGTATCGGGATCTGGTCCTCGCAGTTGGTCACCAAATTCTCGGAATTTCCCACGCTGGTTTCACCCACCTCCATCGTCATCGCCTTCAGTGTCAGCGCGGCCATCGGCATCGTCTTCGGTTTCTTCCCAGCGTTGAAGGCCGCGCGCCTCGACCCCATCGAGGCGCTCCGCTACGAATAGGCCGAGCGGCAGCGGTCGACCCGACCCTCACTTCACTCCCGGATCCGCCGCAGCCGCAGGGATCCCTGGTCAATCCAGAGCTGGCCGGCATCGGCGCGCATCTCGACTTGGAATTCATAATCCCGGCCGCCGGCGGCTTCAAACGGCTCGCTCAATACGGTCCAATCAGACGACGTCCCCAGGGAATTGGTCCGTTTGCGGCCAGTGATGCGCAATCCAATGCCCGTGCCCTGGGCATCCGCCCGGGCCTTCAATCCGTCCGACCGCACCCGGGCCTCGAACACGTACCGCCCCTCGGTCAACCGCAGGCGCCGTCGCCAGGAAGCCGTTCCACCCTCCGCAACACACGCCAGACTCAACGACGGCGTCCCATCCGGGGCCGTTCCGGCATCCGAGGAAGATTTCCCGGGTTCAGACCGCGGCGTCCAACCCGTCACCACCGCCACTCCAGCGGCATCAAATTTGAGCGGCTTCGGACGCGAAGCCATTTGCTGACGGGCGTTGTCGATCCGTGCCAGCGCGCGGTCCTGCAACTCATGCATCGAGCGAAGCACCTGGTCCCTCTCCGCGGCACTCCGCTGGGCCAGGGCCGACTTCAAGCGGGCCTCCGCGCCCGCCACGACCTGCCGGACGACCTCGGCCGTAAAGACATTGGTCAACAACTGGCCGATGGATTTGTAAAAGCGCTCCCGCTGCCCCGGAAAGTCACTGACCTGACGGGCCACCAGTCCGTTCATCCCCTTGTTCAGCGGGTAGCCGGTATCACCGAACATCTGATCCATGCCATGCGGGACAAAGGAAAACCGACCACTCCGCGGCTCATGATAAACCCGGTAATTATTGTGGTTGTAGACATACCCATCCCAATCGCACAGCAGGTTTTGCAGCGCGCAAAAGGCGGTGAATTTGTCCAGATCCAGGATCCGCTCCAACGCCTGCTGCCGCGCCTCGACGTTCCGCATCTCCGCCGCTTCGGCCAGTGTCCGGAGATCTTTGTGATCCTCCGGCCCCGTCCCTTCATCCCGCTTGAGGTCCGAATCCACATCCTGTAAAAAGCCGCCGTCGTACAGGTTGCCCGACGGATCTTCGAAGTTTCGCCGC
>JAYTHD010000247.1:0-3955 GCA_043732975.1 Verrucomicrobiota bacterium | reverse complement strand
CGCAAAGCTCTCATCACTGCTGCCGGCCGGAATCAACGCACGTTGCCGCTGCAAACGCTGGTGGATCGCGATGGCGCTTCCAAGACCGCCCTCTGCATCATCGTCGAGGAAGCACTCGCCGCCGGCGCCGAGGAAATTGGTGTGGTTATCCAGCCAGGCGATCAGGCGGCCTACGCGTCGGCCGCGGGACCCCACGCCCCCCGACTCCGGTTCATTGAGCAGGCCAATCCCCGCGGCTACGGCCACGCGGTCTTCTGCGGGCGCGATTTCACCGCCGCCGAACCGTTTCTTCTGCTCGTCGGCGATCATGTCTACGTCAGCGCCGAAGCGCGCGGGTGCGCCCGGCAATTGGTGGACCTGGCCGTCACGGAGAATTGTTCCGTCAGCGCGGTCCAGCCAACCCACGAGAGCAAGCTGCCTTATTTCGGTGCCGTGGGTGGGCGGCGATTGCCCGGCGCGGCGGGCCGGTATGAAGTCGCCGAAATTCTGGAGAAACCCACGCCGACGGAAGCCGAGCAGCGCCTGATCGTCCCCGGACTCCGTGCGGGCCATTACCTTTGTTTCTTTGGCATGCACGTGCTCACGCCCGCCGTGATGAATCTACTGGGAGAGCATTTGGCCGTCACGGGGCCGGTGCACCTGAGCGCCGCGTTGGGCAGCCTCGCCCGGCGTGAACGCTTTCTGGCCTACGAAATCGCCGGGCGCCGCTACGACATCGGCGCCAAGTATGGTCTGCTCACCGCCCAGCTCGCACTGGGCCTGAGCAGCCCCGATCGCGATGAAATCCTCGGCGGCCTGGTCGAACTCCTCGCCCAGCGGAAGATGAAATGAAGGCGCCCAGTCCGCGGTGTCGCGCCGTCATAAAACTCTAAACTCCGCGCCCGCTCGGCCCCGGACCTTCAGCCCTTCAGCCCTTCACATTAATCAGGGTTTTGACCGCTCGATTGCCCGTCGTCATGGCCCGGAACAGGCCGGGCAATTCACTCAGGCCGTTCAACCCGTCGACAAAGTCCACCGCCCGGATCGTGCCGGCTTCGATGTGTTGCAGCGCCCGTCGAATGGTGCGCGGGGTGTGGTGAAACGAGGCCAACAGCGTCAGCGCCGAATAGTGCATCCGGGTGGTGTCGAGCGTCACGGTCGTGCCGCTGGGGCAACCGCCAAACAGATTCACCCGGCCACCCGGCCGGACCAGCGACACCGCCGCCTCCCAAATTGAAGGCTGTCCGACGCACTCGATCACCACGTCAAATTCCGGATTCTGTGCCCCTTCGCGGACGGCTGCGGCCAGATCATTGCGTCCGGCCACATCAATGATCGCCGTGGCCCCGAGGCGCCACGCCTTCTTGAGTCGCAATTCCCCGCGTCCGGCCACGGTCACGTCAGCGTGCATCGCCCGGGCCAGCGCCACGAACATGAGCCCGATCGGACCCGCCCCCAGGACCAGCACGCGTTCCCGGGGCTGAAGCGACAAATCATGGATTCCCTGAACCACACAGGCGAGCGGCTCCACCAGCGCGGCGTCGGCAAAATCGGTGGCCGACCGGATCCGCAGCAGGTTCTTTTCGACGATGCGTGCCGGAATGACGATGGACTCCGCGTAGGCTCCGTTGAGGAAAAGCAGATCGTCGCACAACTGTTCCTGACCGCGCTGACACGCGGGACAGACGCCGCAGGGAGCGGAATTGGCCGCCACCACGCGATCCCCGACCGACCAGCCCGTCGCTTCCGGCGTGGTCTCACTGAGGGTGCCGGCGAACTCGTGACCAAAGGTGCAGGGCGGTGTGAGCATGCGGGCGTGATACCCGCGCTTGAACACCTTGAGATCCGTACCACAGGTCAGGGCGGCGCGGATGTCCACCCGCACCTCACCCGGGACCAGCGCCCTTTCCGCGACGCTCTCCAGCCGGACATCTTCCTTCCCGTACAAAACCGCTGCTCGCATGTCGCAAGGGGATAGCGGACAGGGGACCGCGTTGGGAAGGCCCAGTTGTGGGTGGCGAGATTCCGGCGGTAGCGCGGTGAAGAACCCTCGCCGCAGTCCCGTCGTCTGTCACTCTCTGCCGACGGCATGGATACGTTGAAGAGTCTGCTCGATCTCCTCCTGCACCTGCAGGAACACCTGACCTCGTTCACCACCGAGCACGGCCCCTTGGTCTACGCGCTGCTGTTCGGCGTCATCTTCGCCGAGACCGGTCTCGTGGTGACGCCCTTTCTGCCGGGGGATTCCCTGTTATTCGCCGTCGGGGCAGTCGCGGCGAATCCGCATTCCGGACTCAACGCCTTCTACGCCGCGGCTGTCGTGATGCTGGCGGCCTTTCTTGGAGACAACTTTAACTATTTCATCGGCCGCCGACTCGGCCGCGGCCTGGCCGCACGCTACCCGCGACTCATCCGCCCACAACATCTGGCCCGCACGGAGATGTTCTTCGCCGCCTATGGGGCCAAGACGGTGATCCTGGCCCGTTTCGTTCCCATCGTCCGCACGTTTGCCCCGTTTGTGGCCGGCATGGGCGCCATGAATTTCCCCCGCTTCCTCCTTTTCAGTTTGCTGAGCACCACGCTGTGGGTCGTGCTGCTCGTCCCGTGCGGCTGGCTGTTCGGGGGCATCCCCGCCGTCAAAAAGCACTTCGAACTCGTCGTCGTGGGCATTGTCTTCGTCAGCATTCTGCCCATGGTCGTGGAATACTGGAAGGCCCGCCGGCAGGGAGCCGCGGCAGCGTAGGCGATGCTCGGCGCGGCAGCGCCTAAAAATGGAGCCGCAAACTAAGCGTCCAAATGCGCCCACGAGGCAAGGTCTGGTCACTGGTCAGCGGATTCAGTCGAGCCTCGTGACCAGCCAGGTTCATCAGACCCGCCCGCAGTTCGGCTCGATGTCCGGGGAAACGGTAGCCCGCCGTCAGATGATGCATCCAAAATGGCTCGACCGATCGCACCGGGTCGTAGCCCGAATTATCCTGCGCGTACCAGGCCGATTCCCAACCGGCAAAAAATCCCGCGGGGTGTTGGTAGTTGAGCGACAGACCGACCTGATGCCGCGTCGAGCGTTGGGTGGACTGAAGCGACGCGAGATCCACGGCGCTCGCCGGAACTCCGGGAAACCGTTCGTCCAAACGCGCCTCGCGCCAATGGTACCGGACACCGATCGACATCCCGTCGCCCAGCAATTGCACGGCGTAGCAGGCGAGATTCCGCTCCTCGAACGCGAGTTGTTGGGTCGTGCTCGACGCCGATCCGGGCAGCGGTGCGAAGAGCGGTCCGGCAAAGACGCCCACCGTCCGATCCCCTTCGGACCGGAGCTGGTCGGCCTCCAACCCGAAGTGCGTCCCCGACGTCAGCGTCTGATCCAGGCCAATGCTGACGGTTCGAAACTCAGTGCCCGGAACGATGCCCGCCGTTGATTCGGGCAGCAGACTGCGGAAGGCCTGATTGAACCCCGCGACCTGCGAAGGTTCGAGCCGGACGCTGTTGTCGAAAAAGAGGCCTCCCAGCGACTTCGTATAGGCCCCATGCAGGTTCGCACCGCGCCAGGGCGTCAGTAGGAAACCCACTTTCGGAGCCGGGAGATTCTCGGAGGTTTGCCCACTGCTGAGCGGCGGGGCTTCGGAGTTCGACGGATGCGTCAGCTGGTCATAACTAAACCCGGCCACCAACCGCAGCGGCCGGGCGACTTGAAAGGTGTCATAGATATAGCCACTTGACCGGAACATCGGCTCGGCGATCCGGTCCTGCGAAAGCACACCGGTGAAGTCCCGTTCCAACTGCGAATCGGAAGTGATGTCACCCGCCTGCCAGCGGGTTCCCAGCACCAGGGTATTGCGTTCGGTCTGCCAGATTTCCTGCCATTCCGCGGAATAGAGTCGGAATTCACTGGAGAATTGGAGGCGAAAATCGTTGATCGGCGAGACGCGGACGGCGTGGCTGACACTCGGCCGAAAGAAGAGTTCGTTGACGCCCG